>QMYO01000064.1 GCA_003662715.1 Candidatus Bathyarchaeota archaeon
ATACAACATCTTCATGAAGTTGATGTGCATCACGTGGAGCTCCTTGATGAAGGCTTGCACACCCTTAACCGCAAACGTGTAAAAGCTCTGAGGAAGGTGGCTCAGTCACGCAATCTTAAGTTAACGCTTCACTCGCCCTTTGCAGACATCAACATAGCTTCTCCAACTCCAGTTTTGCGAAGAACAATATTGAAGCGACTTGAAAAATCCATTTATTACGCCCGTCAATTAGATTGTCAACTGTGGATTTTTCATCCTGGACTAAAAACGGGCATCAGCTACTTTTATCCAGGAGAAGATTGGAAAATAAACATGGAATCTGTGCGTGCGTTGTTGAAGATTGCTAGGAAACATGATGTGGAGATAGCTATTGAAAATGTTCCAGAGCCACATCCCTTCCTTATGAAAAGCGTGCAGGACTTCTCTCGCTTCTACAATGAACTCGATGAGGATATAGGGTTGGTGGTGGATATTGCGCATGCTAACTTAAACAATCAAATTGAAGAGTTCATCACTCAATTTTCTGACAGAATTGTCCATATGCATGCAAGCGACAATGATGGAGTTAACGATGTGCATCTCGGAATAGGATATGGAACTGTGGATTGGGCAAGCGTTGCAAATGTGATAAAGAAGGAGGGATATAGTAGCGTTATAATGTTGGAGTCTATAGAGCATGTGGAAGAAAGCCTTCAAACCCTACGGAAATTCTTCGCTTAAGTTGTTCTTTTACCATCACCTCCATCCCAATCGTTTCATTTTGTTTTCTTGTAAAGCCGTAAAACTTTCTGTATCATAGAGTTCGAAGCCCCTCTTTTCTTTAATTTTTTCGCTAAAAGCCACATATCTACCGCTTCTTCTGTTTCCATTAACATCCTCTCTCTCATTACCATAGTTTACTTATGTACTTCAGAATACTTAATACAATACTTTTGAACACTCCCGCAAAGTCATGTTCAAATTTTTGTACACCACAATTTTAGCAGTGTTTAAACCCTAAACTAATGCAAAAACAAAGTATGCCCTTCTCTTCAGTAGTTTTTGTCTAAAAGAGGAAGCTCTATCTCCATAAAATCTTCAGCCACATCCACCTTAGGAAAAATTTTCTTCGCTTGCTCAAGCAGAAGCTTAGGTTCCTTATATCTGGCACTGATATGCGTTAGAACCAACCATTTCGCCCCCGCCTTTTTCGCTGTCTCCGCTGCTTGGCTAGGCGTTGAATGACCATTCTCCCGAGTTCTCTCAATCAGCTCATCGTCAAATGTGGCTTCGTGAATCAGCAAGTCAGCGTTCTCAGCTAACTCTACAAGTTCCTCTAGAGGGCGTGTGTCTCCTGTGTAAACAATTTTTCTTCCAGGTCGGGGCGGTCCTAAAACATCCTCTGGTTTGACTATTCGTCCATCTGGAAGTTTGACGGTTGAGCCATGCTGCAGCCTTGACCATAAAGGACCTTTCGGAACTCCAAGCGATTTCGCCTTTTCTTGGTGAAACCTTCCTGGTCGAGGCTTCTCTATTAATGCGTATGCTAGGCTAGGGATTCCATGGTCAGTCCAAATAGCGTGGATTTCATATTCCTTCTCTTCACAAATTAACCCAGCCTTCTCTATTTCGGAGACTTCGATGGGAAAGGTTAAAGTAAACTGAACAGTTTGCTGTATTGCCTCCACAAACGCTTTGATTTTGGGTGGTCCGTAAATCTCCAGTTTCTTATCTCTGTCCAGTAGGGACATGGTTTGGAAAAGTCCAGGTAAACCGAGAACGTGGTCTCCATGCATGTGAGTGATGAAAACTTTTGTTTTCCGATGGAAGCCTATCCTAGCCTGAATCATCTGCCTCTGCGCACCTTCGCCGCAGTCAAACAGAATAAGTTCATCTTTACGCCGGATGGCTATGGCGGGTAGACTTCTCTTCGTTGTGGGGATGCTTCCTGCAGTTCCTAAAAAAACAACACGTAAACTCATTTCTTATGTCCGCTCAAATACTGCTATTTCTCTTGTTAGGCTTCTATGTATATACACAAGATGGGACTCCACGTGTTTAAATCCTAACTCTCTACCTATGTTTCCCACCTTTATTGATTTCGGAGATGCTGTGCATATTCTTCTTCCTCTTGGAAGCATCTCCTCTACAGATGATAAGAAATCTTTCATTATCTGCTTGGTGCTCCATCCAAGTGTGGTCGCCGACCTACCATAGGGAGGGTCAGTTACGATGCAGTCAGCTCTGACTGCGGGTAGATGTCGGGCGTCAGCAACCGCTAATCCCTCTGGTCTTATGTTATAATGGTGAAGGTTTCGTAGGCTGCCCTCCACCATACGCCGTTTCACGTCAAACCCGACTACTCGGCATCCTATTAACCCAGCTTCAATTAGCATGGTGGCTGTTCCACAGAACGGGTCCAGCACCAGCTCTCCTGCTTTGGGTTGAGCTAAGTTAACCATACATCTCGCAAGTTTTGCTGGCATGGCAGTGGGGTGGAAAAACGGTCGTTTTCGAGGTCGCCTTTCCACAAAGGGTTTAGTTGGTACTTCCCCCATTTTTAGTCCGAAGATGAATTTGTTATCTGTTAGGACTCCGAAGAAAGTTTTTTGCGGACTCTTCAAGTTTACGCTTGCCCCCTTAACCATGTTTAAAATCACCTCGCCAAGCTTTCGCTCTAACTCTCCTCTGTCGATATGAGATGCGCTTCCTCTTACTCTTCGTATCCGCACAACGAAGCTTTCTCCCCTTTCAATAATCTGTTCTATGGGAGCGGAATGAATTCTTTTAAAGATATCAGCTGCTTTGTCATCACAAATGAACAATTCTGTGGCGCAGACTCTGGTCATAGCTGACCTACGCAGGATAGGTTTTACACTGTTAACATCAGCATCAACTCGCAGAACCTGAGTCAACTTTTGCAGAATTCGATATTCATAATTCTCTGCTTCTAGAATAGCCTTCAGCTCAGAAGATGGAAGAGTTGGATGCTCACCAGACAATAAACAGAAAAGTTTAGTCACTATTTAGGCTCCTCATTTGGCTAGAGCCTTAGCAACCAAAGGAGCAACCGAAACCAAACTTACACTGCTAGGAACACAGTCCGTACCCACAATTCCATCCGCACCGCTCTTCATAATTTTGTCTTCAGCATCCCCTACGAGAAGGGGATGTACACATGCTGCATACACGCTTCTAGCGCCTTGTTCCTTAACCCATCCTATTGCTTTAATCATAGTGCCGCCACTACTAATGATATCATCGAATATAATTACGTCTCTACCCTTCACTGGCAGAGCCTTCTTCTCCACAGTCACCTTTCCAGTTAAACGGTCTCTCCGTGTCTCAATGTATCCATGTCCCCCATTCAAAACGTTGTTCGCCTCTGCCGCTATAGCCTGTGCCTTTTTGCCGAGAGACAGAGAAAAAGCACCGTTGAAACCTTGGTTTTTGAAATATTCAGCCAAGAGGCTGATGGCTGATAGGTCTTCAACCCGTATTTTAAAAGCTTTTAAAACCTCTGGGTTGTGGACATTCACGGTGATGATTTTGTGTGCGCCGCATGCCTCAAGCAGCGTTACTATGGTTTTTATGCTGAATGCTTCGCCGGGTCTGAAACGTCTGTCTTGTCTTGAGTATGCTAGATACGGAACAACTGTGGTGATGGTTTTTGCTTTTAGGTCTTTTGCGTTATCTACCATAAGGAAGAGTTGAAGGAGTTTTTCGTTTTGAGGCGGGCTTGTTGTTTGAACAATTACCACATCTTCAGCTTCAACCTTGCCATCAAATCGGATATATACTTCTCCATCTGGAAAACGCTTAAACTCTACAGGGACAACTTTTGTTTTCAGTAATTCTGCAATTTTCTGACCCAACTCTTGAGACGCTGGACCCGGAACCACAATCAACTCTATCCTCTCTTAAAAAGCCAATAATTAAAGCAGAATGTTATAGTTTTCCTTTCTCTCTATATTGCTGTATCAGCTCCTTTGCCCTATCCAACCTAATTTTACGTTCTTCCACCATCTTCTCAACGATTAAATCTATCAAGTCTCCAGAGGCTCCTGCCATTATTGCCACATTTCTAGCATGCAAAGACATATGTCCTCTCTGAATGCCTTCGTGAGCTAGAGCTCTTAACGCAGCTAGATTTTGAGCCAACCCAACCGCGGCTAACACCTCTCCCAACTCCCTAGCTGTTTTAACACCCAAGATTTTTAGCGCTATTTTCGCCACTGGATGTACTTTGGTGGCTCCGCCAATAATTCCAACAGCCATAGGCAACTCAATTGAACCCTCTAGGTCTCCGTCTTCATTCTTTTCCCACACTGTCAAGGAGCTGTAATGTCCAGACCTTGCAGCGTAGGCGTGGGCTCCCGCCTCCACAGCTCGGTGATCATTGCATGTAGCTATCACGACGCCGATTATGCCGTTTAGTATGCCCTTGTTATGGGTTGCAGCTCGATATGGGTCAGCTTCAGCGAAGGCGTATGCTTCCACGATGCCGTCTACAACTTCTTCTCCGCCCACCGCCTCCTTCGCAATCACGGTTCGAGCTCTCGCCAACCGTTTAGTGGCTAGGTTAGAGATGATTCTCAAGTAGACTTTTCCATGGGTTATTCTCTCAATCATCGGCGCAACCGCCTCCGCCATGGTGTTCACAGCGTTTGCACCCATCGCGTCTCTACAGTCCACATGAAGCTCTGCAATGACCATGGAACCAGTGATTGTTTGTATCACTTTTGCGTCTAAGTCTTTGGCGCCTCCGCCAACCGACACGAGCATAGGGTCCTGCTCATTTGCCTTTTTGAGAATGTCTTCTTTTGCAGCTAAAATGGCTTTTTTAGCCTCATACGGCTTGTCTATTCCAACTATCTGAATCTGCCCAATCATAATCGGCTCGGTGCTACTGGTGAAGAAGCCGCCCTTCACCCTAGCCATCTTCGCCGCGTAGCTGGCTCCAGCCACCACCGACGGCTCCTCGATAGCCATGGGAATTAGATAGTCTCTTCCGTTTATGAGAAAGTTCACCGCAATTCCAAGAGGTATGGGCATGACTCCAATCACGTTTTCAATCATTCGATCAGCTAGCTCCAACTCTAATGATCCAGTTGACTGGAGGATGCTAACTTCTTCGTCGGTTAGTCCAGCAAAATCCTTTACGATTTGCACTCTTTCCTTTGGGCTTAGTTTGTAGAACCCTGAGATTTGAGAAGTTTTGCTCATAATAATTTTCCTCTGATTTGCGTTTAGTTTACTAGTTGACTATAAAACATAAGAATTTAACTGAAATTCCATCTTGTCCAGCCCGTGTATTTTGACAAGTTTATTAACAACAAGAAAGCATTAAAATAGTGGTGTTCTAGTTGGCCTTTGAGACCATAGTTGCAGTCATAGCTCTCATTGCAGGAATTGCGCTTCTAACTTTCTCCAGCGACAAGGCAGTTGAACACTCTGTAAGTATCGCTTCTGAATGGGGAGTTTCTCCACTTATGATTGGCCTCGTGCTAGTATCCTTAGGCACAGATCTACCAGAGATTGTCAATTCAATCGAAGCATCCTTGTTAGGTCATGGAGATATAGACGTAGGGACATCCCTCGGGTCTGTTTTGGCTCAAATGTCTTTGGTGTTAGGGCTTCTTCCTTTCTTAGCTAGAGGCTTCAAGGTGAAGAGGAAAAAAGTACTGGTCATCGGTGCCTGTGAGGTCTTAGCACTCATACTTGCGGTGTCGATAGCCGAGAAGGGATACATATCACAGATAAATGCGTTCTTTTTGGTAGTTAGCTGGATAATCTTCATGCTATTAATTAGAAGCCTCACGAGAAAGAAGATTAAAGAAAAAGAGGAGATGGTGGTAAGCGCCGATGAAAGGCATCTCCATCACTTCGTAATAGCCATTTTTGGCTTCATGGGTGTGGCGATTGGAGCCCTTATTGTAATCGAATCAGTGATTACACTGTCGACAGCACTTAACGTTTCCGAGTACATCATCAGCTTCTTCATAGTCGCTATTGGAACATCTCTCCCCGAACTCGTAGTCGATTATATGGCTGTCCGCAAGAAGCAATACGAACTTGCAATAGGAGATATCATTGGAAGCAGTATTGTCGATGCTGGGTTTTCCATTGGAATAGGACCATTATTTTTCCCGATCACGGTGGATGGAACGCTTGCTATGGTCACGGGCTTGTATGCGATATTTGTTTCCGTTGTAGTTATATCCTTACTCGCGCTAAGAGAGAAAATCGACAGGAAAATCGGAGCTTTATTCATTGCTCTATACTTGCTTTCCTACGCAACGCTAGGCGTGATATGAAATCACGCTTCTACATATAAATAGTGTCAAAACGCTATTATTTCATGGATGAACGTGTATGTGGGCTATCTGGAGAACCGACGCCTTAACCGTGCTAAAGGACAAGAAGGCACGAGCAAGCTTAGCTCGATACTTCGACGTTATGCAAAACGATAAGCCAGCCAAATTCATGATCGCCAAGAAACTGCCCGCAAACTTCAATGAAAACGACTCTACATCAGAATTATGGAAACTTCACGACAAACTCACTGAAGAATTTTATAATCTTGAAAAGGAGGTAGACTCTCGCCAAAAAAACCTAGAAGAGCTGGATAAGCCGGAAAAGTCGTATCTTGATTTGAAAATTGAAATAGCAAACCGTATCCTAGAGGGCTGTCACTTCTGCACCCGCAGGTGCGGTTTCAACCGACTCGCTGAAGAACTTGGAGAATGCAAATGTGGGACACAAATCACGGTTTCCACCATGTTTCAGCATATGGGCGAGGAGCCAGAGCTTGTTCCGTCTGGAACCATATTCACTTTAGGCTGTACGCTACGTTGTCTTCATTGCCAAAACTGGTCGATATCCCAATGGTGTGAAGCTGGCGAACTATATTCTCCAGAGCAGTTGGCTAAAGAGGTGGAGCATCTGCGGAGAAGTGGCTGTCGAAACGCCAATTTGGTGGGTGGAGAACCCACACCTTGGCTGGAACAGTGGCTGGAAACGTTTAGGCATGTCAACGTGAACGTTCCGGTGGTTTGGAACTCCAACTCATATTATAGTGAGGAAACAGCTAAGCTTCTAGCTGGCTTTGCAGATGTGTACTTACTCGACTTCAAGTATGGAAACAATAAATGTGCCGAGAGGATATCCGATGCTCCGGGCTATTGGGAAGCGTGCACTCGTAACCATCTCTATGCGAAGAAGTATGGAGAATTAATTATACGTGTGCTGGTGTTGCCTAAACACCTTGAATGCTGTGTTAAGCCCATTCTACAATGGATTGCCGATAAGCTTGGAACGTGGGTTAGAGTTAACGTTATGTTTCAGTACAGACCTGAATGGAGGGCTCATGAGATTCCAGAGTTGCAGAGGAGACTAATCGGGAGGGAGAGGGAAAGAGCCATCGAACTTGCTATGGATGCGGGGTTAACCAATTTCATAACATAATTATAACCAAAACCTATTTTTCCAAGCCTCCTCAATTAATGTCTAGAGGAAAGGCGATTCACATATGCCATTCTGTCCTGAATGTGGAGGCGAAATGAAGTACATGTCAGCTACAAAACGCCTCGTTTGCAAAAGTTGCGGGCTCTCTCTTTCCCGTCAAGAGCTGTTTGAGCTGCGGCAACAGTTGAGACCTAAGCTCGAGTCGGATGATGAAGAGCGCGAGAAGCAACGAAGAGAATACCTCAAATGGTGGCTGGGTAAAAAGAAATAGTGAGGCGGACACGTAGCGTTAGACCATTTAAGCAGTCAGCGGTCTCTCTTTTACCAATAAAAATTCAACACCAAAGTTTCTGAAAAGCTGAGGCTAAAATAGTAATAGCGATGTCAAAGAAAAACTTAAGAATATACTATTCTCCTTCCTAAATCGGGATGTAATATGAAAATACTAATAGTAGG
>QMYO01000065.1 GCA_003662715.1 Candidatus Bathyarchaeota archaeon
CGTTAATTCTTCCTTATTCTCCGCCAAGACCTTTACGATGCTATCGTATTTCCCAAAAAGTCGATGAAATTCAGATATCTCTGGAAAATCCTTGATTGCTTCTTCGTTTTTCTTCCTAAGCTCGATTCTGGGGTCCTCACGCATTAATACGTATGCTTGAATGCTTAAACCAAATTTTTCTGGGTCCAACTTCAGGGCGAAAGAACTGATCAAGCCGGAGCTGCATAATTTATCAATCTTCTTTGCAACGGTTTGCCTCGTGGCTCCCACATTCTTCGCAATTTGTAAGACGGGTTGTCTTGCATCCCTTAGTAGCTGGAGGATTATCTTCTTATCCAAATCTCTAATTTTTAACATTTTGTTAACACAATGTTTAAAAACTTGTTCTTATTTATAAGATTTTCCACAAAAATAAACTAAAAGTTAAGGAGTAAACGAGAAAACCACATACAAACCGATGAGAGGATACTTCGTGAAAAGAAAAGTCATCCCAGACGTAAAAGAGATTACAATTGAAGGTTTTAAAGAAGTCTTTAGGAATATCATTAAACTGAAAGAAAGAAGCGGAATTACAGCTATATTAGATAATCCACCTGACCTTTTTGAACGAGCAAAGAATTATGGCACACGTTTCAGAAATAACTCTTGGGGCTGGGCTTCAAACATCTGGCATAGATCTGCGACTGGAAGCCTCGTTGTTGAAAAGGATGCAGACTTGATATATGAGCATAAACTCTTGATGCTGCGTGTTTTGGAGCACATCCTAGCCCAAGGACCCCTAATTAAAGTTGATGCTATTCTTGGAAAGCCTGGAACTAAGGCGGAGATGCATTGCAGACTTTATTGCGACCCGCAGTTTCCAGACATCGCTTACCGCTGGAGCCAAATATGCTTCCCAAGCAATCCCAAAAGCAAACCCGATGCAGAGCTTTTCTGCATTCCCCATTACCTTGGAAACCCAACCATCCCGGGAACCAACAAAATGCTACGGGTGCTACGGTTCCCTCATCATAACTACTCAATCATCACTTGCAGCTCCTATCAAGGCGAAGTTAAGAAGGGCTTCTTATCTCACTGGATATATCACGTGTATAAGAGAGGCGGCACTGGAGAACATGCTTCCTTTAAGGAGTTCACTGTGAAAAGAGTTGACGGCAGCGAAAAGAGAATAGTTATGTGTACATGGGCTTTAACAGGCGCAGGAAAATCTACGCACGGTCTGTACATCTTTGACAAAAAGAATGCACAAGTATATCAGAAATCTTTTGGAATAAACCCACTCGACTACGTACGCGATCAAACCCTCAAAAACGATGACATAATAGCCATATTCAAAGATCAAGTGATAGGCTCAGAGAGAGGATCATGGACCAAAACAGAAGGCATAGAAGAAACACAGGTTGCTATATGGCGCGCCGCCAACTCGCCGAGAGCCTTACATGAGAACACAGAATTCGGTCCCGATGGAAACCCAAGTTTTAAGGGAGAACTCTTCCAGTACTTCGGGATGCTCAATCGAAACGCCCGCTCAGTATTCTTCCTTCGAGATACTGGTTACTTTAACGGTGACGTCGTTTCGAACGGTCCCATAAACGCGGCAGTATTCATTAGTCCCGGATACTTTAGCGATTACGCTTGGATGAGAATTAAAGACGTAGCCTTTGCCGCTAAAGTACTAGCTGATGGGCGCACCATTGGACATCCAGCTCAATCTCGAAAAGTCGCTGGTCTCGTAAGGTTCGTGTGCAGATATTGCCTTCCTTTCACTATGGGCGTAAAATCCGCGGCGCATGTCATCAGGTTTTATAAATTCTTAAAGGAGAGAGAAGAAAACGGCGACCCAGTAGAAGTCTATCAGCTAAACACCACTGGAAGGATAGGCACAAAATACCAATGGGTAAAAAAGAAAATTAATGGCGAAGAGCTAGAAATTCCAGAGCCGATCTTTGAGCTAACACCAGACGGCGTAAGAATACCCGTTGGCGGAACAACACCCACCATAGAGGAGACAGAATTATTCCTACTACAAGCGATGAGAGGAGCAGTAGAATATGAGCCCCATCCCATCTGGGGAGAGAAAGTGTTAGTACCCATCAAAGTTGAAGGACTCACAGAAGAACGACTCAGAGAATTAAATCCCTTTACCTACCGCTCCAAAGATGAGATGAAGAAGCTATTAAAAATCCAGATTCAGCTAAGCAAAATTCACTTAGATAAGCAATGTCCAGGCCTACCAGCCTTCATTTACAACGCAATGGACCTGCCTGCCTAGGGCGCGAACATAGAAGCGAGCAGACATGTATGGAAAAGAATAGGTCAATAGACAACTTTTTCTAATTCATTATTCTTAATTGCAAGCTTTATTTCCCTAGCAATCCTCCTACCCATGTACATTCCTTCACCATAATTTAGATACGCATACGGAGAAACACCGATGCCAACGTTGGTTCCAGCAACTATTCTCGCGGAGATTTCGAACGTAAAAATTTCCAAGTCATCAGTGATAATGGTTTCTAAACAAAAAGGTCCTATAATCCCAGGAGGAGCAATCTCCTTCGATATTTTAACTACATTCTCTCCCATCCTGAGAATCTCTGGCAGAAGCGATTCTCTCACCACTATTGGGATATTGCCAATGATGGTGTATGTGGGATTAAAAGTAATTTGTAATTGCTCACTTGCAGGTATTCTTCCTATACTGTCCACCGCAGACTCATATCGCTTATCTATCCCCAACAACTCAACCTCATTTTTAAGGGGTGAATGAAAATATGAAGGATAAACATTTACTCCTATAATGTACTCTTGAAGATGTATATTTTCCAAATCTTCCCTTCTCAAATGCCCCTTTTTGATAATGTCTGCTGCCTTTTTATGAAAGGACTCTGAAGAGTTCGCTAGGAAATACCCTTTTCCACCCCTTGCTCCAGGAAACTTTGCGATAACCAACCCTTCTATGTCATTTGGGTCTTTGAAGGTTTTGGGTAAAGTTAAACCCGCCCTCTGCAACCATTCCCTCTGCTTTTCTCTGTCAGTCTCCCAGCGGAGAAGTTCTCTGTTGCCAAATAACGGTATACGTAATTCAGCCATTATTCTTTCTGTACCAATATAAGCATTAAAGGAGCCATGTGGAACCAAAATCGTATTTGTTTGTCTCAGCTTCTGTTGGATGTCTTCATCCAAAAGCTCATTGAAATTTTCAACTAGAATAACGTCGTCTGCTAGAGGGAACCTTTGGTAAATGATTTCATCCCTCTTCTTGCAGACGCAGATTGTTCTGAATCCTTCTTCCTTTGCGCCTTTGAAAATGTTAAGCGCAGAGTGAGACCCAAGTGTGCCTATTGTGATTTTTCCAGTTTCATATCTCCCTATAATAGCGTCTATTTCATCTTTTGTAATCATGTAACTATCATCTCAAGCTTATTTTCCTCAACCGCCCGTTTGATTTCCATAGCCACTCTTCTCCCTGGACCAACTTCCTTTCCATATTTATACTTCATGTAAGGAGAAGTGGGTTCTACACATGGGCATCCGGGTATTCTTGGGCTCACATCGAAAACATAGAATGCTAAGTCCTTTGTCATGGCTCCTTGTAGGGCGAATAAGCCTATTATCCCTGGGGGATATTCTTTTTTGCAGACTTCAACGAATTTTTCTCCAGCTTCAAATATCTTTTCTAGTTGGGATTCTCTCATAGTGGCTCCCATGTGTCCTATTTCAATGTTCTGCGTTGATACTTTTGCTTCTAATTGTTCGTCTGCTGGTAGGTCCAGAACGCCGTCTAGGTTTGTTTGTATTCTTCTGTCAAATCCTAACAGATCTATTTCGTCAGTTATTGGAGACCAGAAATAGTTGGCGTTGAATTTGGCGCCGACAACATATTCTTCTATTACCGCCTTTTCTAGGTCTCTCCTGTCAATTATTCCCTTTTTTATTCTTTCTTCAGCTCTTTTCTTGAATTCTTCTGGAGATGAGGCGTAAAAGAAAGCTCTTTCTATATGTCTTTCTTTTTCAGGAACTTTAACTATTACCAGTCTGTCTATTTCTTCGTGTGAACTGAAGATTTTAGGTGTCTTTATGCCAGCTTTTTTTAGTAAGTAATATTGGTTTTTCGGTGCATTTCTCTCTTCGCTTCTTAGCATGTATCTGTTCCCTAAGATTGGGACTGAGAATTTCTTTTCTATGTTATCGTAACCTACATAAACTGAGAATGATCTGTTTGGCACAAATATGGTATTTAATTTTCGTAGCTTCTCTTGATTTTCTTCTTTAATCATGTCAACGAAATTATCTAGCAGCATGACATGGTCGAATAAGTTTTTGTAGTGTTTAGTGTAGGTTTTTTCTCTTCCTTTTTGGCAAACAACAACTACTTCAAATCCTTCCTGTTTGGCGCCGTGACCCATTTCTAAGGCGGAGTGTGATCCGAGCACGCCAATTTTGATTTCTTTAGGGTTATAGTTTGCTATGATTTCATGAATTTTTTCACGGTTCATTTTTGTTCACATAAATATTTTTGGTATTCATCTATTATCTGAGCAAGGCTTGAGACGTTAAATAGGTTTAGCCCAGTAAGTTCATTTGCGGCTGCCTTATATATATTGCATATGATTTTTTCTAAAGCTGGGTCTAAGCGGGGTGGTTGGGATTTGCATAAGCTTTTCCAGTCCTTGATTCCTTTAGCATCAGCTTCTTTTTTGGCTTTTTCAACGTCTTTGTACCAATCCGTCTTTTTGTAGTATTGTCTTGCAATTTCTTTACTCACGTGAAAACCTCTATATGTAAATCTGCACTCATCAAGGGTTCCCACGGCATCGACGACGATTAGCTTTCTTTGAGGATTGAATGCTAACTCGACTTTTCCGTCCTCGTTTGTTAAGTTGGCTTTTGAAGCAATCTTTGTGATTAAATCATTTACCTCAAGTAAAATGGCTTTGATTTCCGCTGTTTCTTCGTCAGTTAAGCCAGCGATGCTCTGTGCTTCAGACCATGTGATGTATCTGTCGCTTTCTTCTAATTTTGTGCTTACATCTAAGATTGGTTCTTTAAGTTTTTCTCCAGGGGTAGGGTAGTGGTCTAGTCCTAAATCTTCGGGTTTTAGTCCTTTTTTTAGTCTTTTGAAAACAGATGAGCCTTCTGGGAGGCTGTTTCTATACATGATTTCTAGAGGTATCAGGAAATTGGTTAGATTTGGAGTGAACATGCTGTAATCGTATTTAAGTTTTCCAGCTTCTCTGTAAGAGGTTGGGTGGAGCACGTTTACGAAGTCTATTTCCATAACATTGCAAGGTTCCTTTAATCTATCAGTTGTGACGAGTCTTCCGTTTTGTACGAGTCCTCTGTAATGGGTTTTTATTCCTTTTTCCTCTAATCTTTCAAAGCAATAGGCGCTCATTATACAGAGAGCAGCGCCCTTTTGCTCAATTAAATCTGGCATTTCTCCCCAATCGAAGACGGAGTAGCGGTCAGAAAAATGGAATCTTGCTATGCCTACCTCATTTTTCGTTGGTTTTTTTATAACTTCTAAATCCTTTACACTTCCCATCCTATATCGCTCCTCACTTTACTTTTGTTACGTGTATAAGTTGTATAAAGTCAAATTTTTCTGTGCTCTTACTCGATATTTAAGCAAACCTTATAAAAATCTCCTCTCGACCTCTCCCACAGCATTCTCCAAAATCGCCACGGCTTTATCTACATCTTCTTCGGTGAGAATCAACGGTGGGCACAATCGAACTATTGGGTCATCACCCAGTCCCATTCCTATACTTAAGCCCTTTTCCATGCATAGGTCACCCAGAACTGTCAACGGGGTTTCCTCCGGCGGTGCCTTTGGGTCTTTAGGCAAAAGCGGTTCCTTAGTAGCTTTGTCCTTTACAAATTCGAGAGCAATGAATAAGCCCATTCCTCTCACGTCTCCAACGGAGTCGTGTCTATCCTGTATGCCTTTGAGACTTTCCATCAAGTACTTTCCTACCCTTGCTGCGTTTTCAGGTAATTTCTTCTCATAGTAAACATCTATTGTGGCAAGTGCCGCTGCGCATGCTAAGGGATGACCGCTGTAGGTATAGCTATGCATGAAGTAGGGAGGATAAGTGAAGAAGTCTGCTATTTTTTTACTCATCATAGTGGCTCCCAGGGGTATGTATCCGCTAGTTATTCCTTTTGCGAGCGTAATAATATCGGGTTTCATATCCCAATTTTGGTATCCGAACATTTTTCCAGTTCGACCGAAACCCGTCATGACTTCATCATTGATTTGAACTATTTTGTATTTATCGCAAATCCGCCGTATTATGGGCCAGTATTCTTTTGGAGGAACCAGAATGCCGCCGCCACCAACTATTGTTTCACCAATGAAGCCAGCTACTGTCTCTGGTGCCTCCCATTTTATTGTATCTTCAAGAAACCTTGCACAGCGAATGTTGCAGCTGGGGTATTCGAGGCCAAAGTAGCATCTGTAACAGTAAGGAGGAGGTATATGAACAAAACCGGGAACGAGTGGTTCAGCTTGTTCACGAACATCTGTCTCTCCTCCTGCACTCGCCGAGCCGTATGTGGAGCCATGGTATCCTTTCCATAGCCCTATTATCTTGAAGTGCCCGGTGTAAATCTTAGCTAGCTTAATCGCTACTTCAGCCGCTTCGGTGCCGCTGTTCGAGAAGAAAGTTTTAGAAAAATCGTCTTTCGTTATCTCAGCCAATCTTCGGGCTAATCTAATCTTGGGAACACTTGGCACGTGAGGGGATACATACACTAGCTCATCTAACTGTTTCTTAATGGCTTCAATTACCTTCCTGTTATTCATGCCAACATTAACGTTATACAGTTGCGCCATAAAGTCCAAGTATCGATTGCCTCTAGCGTCCCAGTAGTATGCTCCCTCGCCACCAACTATGAGTGGTTCCTCGTATGGGGGCGGTCTCGGAGTCCAGGAATGCAGGAGGTAAGAAGCTTCATCAGCATAGAGGCTCTTCAGTTCAGTTTCAGACATCTTCTCTTTGGGTAACTGAGTTTTTCTTTTCATCACTTATTTCTCCATATCTCAAATCAAATTGAAGCAGCAGACTAAAGATTTAAGTATTTTTTGTGTGCGAACATGTTTTTAACACGTTTTTGATGGGAAATGTTGCCTAGCACATGTGCATATTGATAAAGACAAGTTTAATCATGCTGATTTCTTTCTTCGCTTGGAGCAGGGTCGCTATATTTATCAAGTCCGTATTCATCCATTATTCTCTCTATAACCTTCTCCATCTTCTTTTTAGCACCATCGAGACTTCTGGCTTTGACAATCAAGGTTGCTACAAGCTCATGCACTTCTTTATCTGCAGTCATGTTAGTTATGGCTTCATCAGCACCGCAAAAACCCTTCACAATCTGTAAATCCTCAGCTTCCTCCATGATATGTTCTCCCTGAACCCTAAGTTCTCCATCAAAAACTTTGATGTGCTGATAAATCACAGCGTGCTTAGGCTTGATCTGAACATCCGGTAACTCGTTTTCAAGAAATAACTCGGCAAGTAGAGCAACTATATTGACACCTGAAGAATGACAGACCACAGTTGGAGTTTGACTTGGAAGCCTAGCATTAATCTCATTAACTATTGGCACACCTTTTCTACTAATCACTTGAACATCTGTTAGACCATTCAACCTCAATCCTCTGGCTATCCCCTCACCAATTTCATTAAACTTCCTTTGAAAATCAGCTGAAACCTCAACTGGAGCCAACACTCTTTTACAACCATAAACATCGTCAAACTCAAGCTTAGTTATTTGAAGAGGCTTTGCTTCACCTTCCTTAGCTATCACCTCAAGAGACAAAGC
>QMYO01000066.1 GCA_003662715.1 Candidatus Bathyarchaeota archaeon
CACTCAACATCTCATGGGGACTTAGTGCAATGTGGTACTTCCTATGGGGCCCTTATCTATGTCCTGGAGGAAATCTTACAATAGGAATACTAATAACTCTTATTCCAATGATATTTGGTGCGCGCACCACTAGACAAGACATAGAAAAAACATTGGAAAACTACGTTAAAAAAGTCGAGAAAAGACCTTAATAGAATAATTAAGTTCAACAAACTGAAATCTAATTTGATTTCCTTTCCGTATTACTTATCTACTCAAACACGATAATATTATTAGTAGTTGACTAACCGCAAGGTCTTTTTTACTTTTACAGTAAAGAAATTTTTAGTAAGTCAATTTTATTGGATATTTTCCATATTTTCTTGCAGCTTTAATCATTGTATCGATGTTTTTTGGAGGTACGTCTTTTAAAACAGGAGAACCTGTCCCCAGAACAAATCCGCCATTAGGTGCAAGTTTTAAAATCATCTTTTTAACTTCCTCTTCTACCTTAATTGGCTTATCCCTTAAAGTTCTTATTGTGTCGAAGTTTCCAAAAAGACAAATTTTCCCTTTTACTAATTCTCTTATATGTACAATATCTATTCTAATTTTCTTTTTATCTTCCTCAAATGCTAATGCGTCAACTGGTATGGAAATTATTCTCTCAATTATGGGCATAGGATCTCCACAGAAATATAGAATAGTTTTTGCACCCAGTTTTTTTATCTCTTCAACAAGCATTTTTTCATAAGGTAAAGCAAGTTCTACGAAGTGTTTTGGAGAAATGGTATCTGAACCAGCGAAAACCTCTTCTATCCAGAATGCTTCAGCTCCAACTTCTAATAGTGCCTTAGCTTGTTCCACATACTGTTTCACAGAAATTTCTGAAAGCCTTTTAATTAGGGTTGGATTTTTAAGAACACATTTTAGTCCTTCAGTAAAACCAAGCCTACAGATGACGTCGCCAAAGGGCGCACCTAATATACCCGTTACTAGGGCTTGTTTTCCCGCTTTTTCCGAAATTATTTTTGTAACTTCTCCACATCCCTTTTTTAATATTGTTTGGTGGTCTTCAAGTTCCGATTCCCATTTCTCAACGGCATTTTCTGGGGTTAAATCTCCCATCCTATATATAGGTGTTCCATCTTTCGGCAAAATTATGGGGTCTTCCATCCCTTTTTCATCGATTATTACATAGAAATCACCTTTATCAATTATTTTCTTATTTTTCAACCAATCTTTAGGGTACCATAAGCCCGTTAAAATCCAATTGTATCTATGTCGTTGCCAAGCATTTAAAAGAACTTTTGCCTTCAATTCTGGCGTACCCAAAAAAAAATCCGATATTTTTAAATTACACAGCTTTGGAGCATAATTGGAAAGTATATATGGCGCTACGGGTACATAATTTGGTTCTTCCAAGTTCAATGCGGCCAGCATATCCTTTTTTAAATCAAGATTTAACAGATTTTCCACCTCCCAAGTGAAACTAATTATGCGTAAAGATGGCAGGCCACGAAATGATCTTTTTTAACTTCTATAAGTTTTGGGGACGTAGTTTTACATTTTTCAAAGGCATGCATACACCTTGGATGAAATCTACAGCCACTAGGAGGATTAATGGGTGATGGCACCGTTCCAGGCAAAATTATTCTTTCTCTTCTTACAGTTGGATCAGGTATTGGAATAGATGAAATTAAAGCCTTCGTGTATGGGTGAAGCGGATCTTTAAATAAATCTCGTGATTTAGCTGTTTCTACGATTTTTCCAAGATACATGACCATTATTCTATCGCACATATAATTTATAACACTTAGATCATGAGAAATAAACAAGCAGGTTAAATTAAACTTTCTTTTTAAATCTTTCAAGAGATTAAGTATTCCTGCTCTAATAGACACATCTAAAGAAGCTACAGGCTCATCCGCTATAATGAAGCGTGGATTTGTACTTAAAGCCCTTGCAATAGCTATTCTTTGCTGCTGACCTCCACTAAACTCATGCGGATACCTATACATATGGTAGGGGGAAAGACCTACCATTTCTAAAAGTTCCTTTATCCTTTCTTTCTTTTGTCGCCCCCTAGCTATACGATGAAATTCAATAGGTTCACCTATGATATCTGCTACGGTCATTCTAGGATTAAGTGAAGAAAAGGGGTCTTGAAATATAATTGACATTTCCTTTCTAATGTTTCTTAACTGTTTCTTACTCATTTTAATTAGGTTATGGCCATCGTAAATTACTTCCCCAGATGTCGGTTTTGTAAGCATCAAAATGCATCGTGCCAATGTTGTTTTTCCGCAGCCACTTTCCCCAACAACGCCAACAGTTTCACCCCTCGTTACATAAAAACTAACATCGTCAACAGCATGTACATAACCAACTGTTCTCAAAAAGACTCCTCCTCTCACTGGAAAATATTTTTTAAGAGATTTGACTTCAAGAAGTACGTCATTTGACACTTTACTCACCTACACATTAAAATTTACCTTTTTCGAACAGATGACAGTAAACAAAATGATTTTTTTCGACCTCGAATTTAGAAGGCTTCTTCTCTTTACATACTTTCATGAAATACTTACATCTTGGATGAAATCTACAGCCACTGGGAGGATTAATTAATGACGGCACTGTTCCAGGTATACCTTCAAGTTTTTGCTCTTCCACATCAATTCTGGGAACAGATTGTAAAAGAGCCTTTGTATATGGATGCAATGGATTCTTAAATACTGCAATGATATCTCCATACTCAACTATCTTACCCGCATACATGACTGCAACCTTGTCGCAGAGCTCAGCTACAACACCCATGTTATGTGTTATAAGTAAAATAGATGACTTAAATTCCTTTTGAAGATTTTTCATCAACTCTAGTATTTGTGCTTGAATTGTTACATCTAAAGAGGTTGTAGGTTCATCTGCTATAAGTAGATCAGGGCGGCATGAAAGAGCCATAGCTATCATTACACGTTGCTGCATACCACCACTAAGTTCATGTGGAAAAAGTTCAAATTGTCTCTCTGGGTCGGAAAAACCCACCTTTTCTAAAATATTTATAACCCTTTCCCTTATTTCTTCGTTTTTGCTTATTTTTTGATGCAATTTTACAGCTTCAGCTATTTGATAGCCAATTTTAAAAACAGGATTCAAAGATGTCTGAGGATTCTGAAAAATAATTGAAATTCTTCCACCCCTAATTTTTCTCATTTCATCCTCATTCAAAGTAAGTAAGTTAATACCATCAAAAATAATTTCACCCGAAACAATTTTCCCCGGATAAGGAATTAATCTTAGAATACTAAGGGCAACAGTGCTTTTACCGCACCCACTTTCACCTACAAGACCTACAATTTCAGATCTATTTACGTCCAAGTCAATATAATCTACTGCTCTCACAACACCGTCCTCTGTAAAAAAATAGGTTTTAAGTCCTCTAATTGATAAGAGTGGTGAGCTAGACATACATTATCATCTCTCTTTAAAGTTAAATATTTAAATTTGCAGCTTTAATATGGCAGAACATCTCTAAAACGAAAAAATTTATAAAAGTTTTGCCTATCGTAAAGAGTTTAGAGCAAGTACTTAAATTAAACTATTCAGAGGATGCGAGTCAGATGGGTTTAAGAAGTTACATTATACGCAGATTAATTATGTTTTTCCCAATTTTCTTAGTCTCGAGCGCAATAGTCTTCTCTTTGATGCATCTTGCGCCAGGAGATCCCGTTGAACTCATGTTTAGAGGGGCGGGAAAACCAACAAACCCACAAATAATCGAAGAAATAAGAGAAAGACTTGGTTTGGATAGACCTCTTCATGAACAATATTTCATTTGGATTATTAATTTCTTAAAGGGGGATTTAGGCTACTCTTACCTAAACAATAGACCTGTATCTCAACTTATCATTGAACGAATTTGGTTAACTGTGGAATTGGTACTCCTCTCAGAAATATTAGCCCTTGCAATAGGAATACTCCTAGGGGTAACTGCAGCAATAAAGAAAAACACAAAAATAGATGCTCTTCTCACTACAACATCACTTTTTGGATACTGCATGCCAAGCTTTTGGTTTGGTATAATGCTTATACTCATATTTGCCGTAAAACTCAGACTTTTCCCAACCTTCGGTGCTGTAACACCAGGTGCGACATTAGATTTTTGGGGTAAAATTATTGATAACTTGAGGCATCTTTTCCTGCCATTGATGACCCTTACAATTGGTATGGCTGCTTGGTACGTTAGATTAGTTAGATCTTCGATGCTTGATGTTTTAAACATGGACTATATAAAAACTGCAAGAGCAAAAGGTCTGAAAGAAAAAGTAGTGATTTATAAACATGCTTTAAGAAATGCCTTGCTTCCAGTTGTAACCAGTTTTGGTTTATCCTTAGGATTTGTTCTTGGTGGTGCTGTTGTTATTGAAACTATTTTTTCATGGCCGGGTTTAGGATGGCTAATAGTAAAATCAGCATTAGCAAGAGATTATCCAGTTATAATGGGTACAAGTATGTTAATAGTTTTATCGGTTCTTATAGCAAATCTAATAACGGATATAGTCATCGCGTTAATAGATCCTAGAATAAAATATTAACCAGAAGGTTGATTGATATGAAGCCAGTTAAAGAGCACGAATATAAAGAGAGAAGAATAGGGCGAATCTACGCTATGTGGAGAAGATTTAAGAGAAATAAAGCTTCAATAGTTGGTGCAATAATAACATCAATCGTTGTATTAATCGCAATTTTTGCACCGTTAATTTCCCCTTATAATCCTAAAACATTAAATTATGAGATGAGTTACCATCCACCCTCCAAAGAGTTTTTACTTGGAACAGATTCCTTGGGAAGAGATATTTTAAGCTGTATTTTCTGGGGTGCGCGTACATCGCTTTTTGTCGCAATTATCGCAGTAACCATTGAAATTTTAATAGGAATTCTAATCGGTGGAATTTCTGGATACTATGGCGGTATCGTGGACGAAATCTTAATGAGATTCACAGATATAATATTAACGCTGCCGACCATACTTCTTCTAATAGTTGCTGTTAGCATGTTTAAAGTAAGATCATTAATAGTTATAGCTACTATAATGGGCATCCTTGGATGGCCTTGGATGGCAAGAATAGTGAGAAGCGAAGTCCTTTCCATAAGAGAACAACCATACGTTGAGGCTGCAAGAGCAATAGGTTTAAACGATTTACTCATAATTCTTCGTCACATTTTGCCAAATGCTATGTCACCCATAATAGTTTTAGCCACCTTAGATGCGGCTTACTACATACTTTATGAGGCAACTCTGAGCTTCCTCGGTTTAGGTGATCCTACAGCGATATCTTGGGGAATACTTGTTTCAAGAGGACAAGGAGTTCTGCAAAGAGCATGGTGGATAGCAACCTTTCCAGGCTTGGCTCTCTTCATAACCACTCTAGGGCTCAACCTCCTTGGGGATGGTCTCAGAGATGCACTTGACGTTAGATCTAGAATATAAATCAAATTTAGACCTTTTTCAATCCTTATGGGAGATTAGTGAGCCGCCTTGTGAAACGATAATATGATCATAGACGCGTGTATGCCATCTGAATTAAAGAGAACAATCAAATGAAGGAATAAACGTAAAGCCTGTCCTAAAAACTGAAGTAGTTTGCTGAATGAAGTTTAAACATAACATTTATATTATGTTATTGAAAAAATATTATGCTTAATCTAAATATCAGAGGAAAATGGGGAGTGGAAGTGATGAGAAAATATATATGCGGTGTTATGTTGTTAATTATATTGGTTACAGCCTTTTTAACGGTGTTTCCAGCGTCTTCTCAAGCTGAAGAGACACAACTTTTTACACTGCATATGGTTGTTTGGGCAGATGACCCAATTGCCCTAGACATTGCAACTGCAGTTAAAAGTGAGTTCGAAAAAATTGGAGTGAACCTTGAAATTCATTCAATGGAGTACGGAGCTCTAGTAGAGCTTACCTATGGTGAAACAGCTCCCAACTACGAAGATGGTGGCTGGGATATGGATATCACAACTTGGTGGTGGTGGCCCACTGACTATGTCTGGTTCATAGGATGTTGGACCGCTGGCGGAGTACCCCCCTATGGATGGAATTATATGAGATGGGAGGACTCAGTCGCAGACACTTACTTGAAAAATGGCATGTCAACCTACAATGAAACAGAAAGAATCTATTGGTTGCAAAAGTGGCAGGAAAGATTTCAAGAAAACCCACCCGCTGCTTTACTTTACTGGCCCATTGTACCACAGATAACCAAAGCTGGTTTAAAGTATTTTTCACCAGTTCTCTGGACAGGTAACGCGTGGCAATGGACAGTAGAGGGAAAGTCTCCAGAAGATAATGTAACTATCAGGTACGCTGTTCCGGCGGACCCTTCAATGTTAAATCCATGGTTTATGGACGGTGGTTGGGCGCATCTTGAACCCATGTTTAGCCCGCTTTTCAGAATGAAAGTCATAACGACGCCGACTGGTGAAGAAAAGTACGAAATAATTCCCGAGCTTGTCAAATCTTGGAATATCTCGGAGGATGGCTTAACTCTAACTTTACAATTAATGGATAATGTAACATGGCATGACGGTGTTCCCTTTACTGCAGACGATGTCGTATTTAGTTTTGAAGCCATATTGGATGAGGATACTGGAGCAACAAGTGGTTGGGACTTAGCTGAGGTTGTCGATTCGGTTGAAAAAATAGATAATTACACGGTTGTCTTACATTTAAAAACAGTAGCCCCTCACATATTCTCACTGTTAAGTACTGGTTCGCTTTCAATTTTACCAAAGCATGTTCTGGGAAACGTTTCACATAGCGAGTTAAGGACTCACTGGTCAAATACCGAGAGACCCGTCCCAGGTACAGGACCCTATGAATTCGTTGAGTGGAAAAAGGACCAGTACATGGTATTAAAGGCATATGATAACTACCATAGGGGAAAACCTTTCGTAGATAAAATAATACTTGTTACGATAAAGGATCCCCAAGCTGCCTTAAGTGCTTTAAGAACGGGTGAAGTGGACGCTTTACATCCGAGTTTCTCGCAATCGCTAGTAGGCGAAATACCGGCGCTTAAAGAGGAGGAAGGTATAAGTGTTACGGGAGGAATTGCGCCTGCTATCACGTTTATTGGTTTCAACTTAAATAACACAATATTAAACAACCGCTATGTTAGATTGGCACTATGCCATGCAATACCCTACGATTACATAGTGAATGACATTTTACAAGGTCTCGGTGTTAAAGCAAATTCACCAGTGCCACCATATTGGTTTGCATATAATCCAAATGCGCCATATCATGAGTATGATTTAAATAAGGCAAGAATGTATCTTGAAAAAGCTGGGTATGTTTCCAGACCTGCAGTAACTCCAATTACAGCTTATACTATGCAAATAGCGGCTATTGGAGTAGCTACATTCATAGTTGGATTCATCATAGGGGTCTTAGTCCTAAAAATAAGAAGGACAGAAGCTTAAATAGTAGGGTAAAAATGTCCAATAAGAACGACATTATTCCTATTTTTTTGGTTTTTTTCTAGCATGTTCAACGGTATTATTGAGTTTCATTATTTCTATTTTCTTAGTTCTCACGTATATGTATATAGTTCGTTTTTTGGAGGTGAGATTAGTTTGGTACATATTAATGGCTGTATTTTTAATTTTTTTGAGTTCTTTTTTACTTCCTATGTTGCTAAAATTGATTAAATGGCTCCGATCGTGAATACTAGAAGTTTTTAAAATGTGTATTTGATGTATTCACTTTGACATGGTGGACCATGTGCTATCCAAATTTCCTTTTTAGCTGGAACTATTACCCA
>QMYO01000067.1 GCA_003662715.1 Candidatus Bathyarchaeota archaeon
GATAGAATATGGACTCATGCTTTCATCCACAATCTTAGACATACGAAAGGCACAGTCCATTGAAGAGATTAAAGAGATAATTAGAAAGAAGGCGAGAGAAAAACCCAAAGGAAGCTGGATCACAGGACATGGATGGGACACCACAACCCTTGCCGAAAGAAGACCTCCAAATCGATGGGACCTAGACGAAGCCGCCCCAAACAATCCAGTGATGATTACTGACGCGGGCTGGCACGTCTGTAGCGTCAACAGCCTAGCATTGAGACTGGCAAATATAGGAAAAGACACCGAATCGCCGCTGGGCGGAAAGATAGACAAAGACCCAGACACAGGAGAGCCTACTGGCGTTTTGCGTGAGACGGCTGCCACCAGAATTGAGGAATTGATCACGTATAGCGATGAGGAGTTGATTACGGCTCTAAGCTATGCGTTTGACGAAGCGGTTAAGTTTGGGCTTACTTCAGTTCATTGTGCGCATGAGGGCGCGCAGCATATTAGAGTTTTTCAGAAGCTACTTATGCGAGGCGAACTTCCCTTACGCGTGTACCTCATGGTACCTTCATCCTTATTGCCTCATCTATTGAGTTTGGGCTTGTATACGGGCTTTGGGAACCCGAAGCTGAAAATTGGAGCAATTAAAGTCTTGCTTGATGGAACTATCGAGAGACGTACAGCAGCTTTAACACAGCCCTACCAAGGGGAACCAGACAATTTGGGGCTACTCTGGCTTAATGAGGAAAAGCTCTATGATATAGTTAGCAAAGCCCATAAAGCAGGTTTCCAGCTGGCTATACATGCCATCGGTGACAGAGCGATTCACGTTGCTCTAGATTCCATTGAAAGGGTTTTGAAGGAAAAGCCAAAGGTGAATCATCGCCATCGCATTGAGCATGCATCGATGCTTAATGAGGAATTGGTAAACCGCATGAGGGATTTAGGGGTGATAGCGTCGATTCAGCCCGTCTTCATACACTCTAACAATGACTGGATGTTCGAGTCTTTAGGTTACAAAAGAGCTACCAAATTTTGTGAGCGATATAGAACCTTACTGGATGCAGGCGTCAAAGTTACGGCGGGCTCAGACCTCCCAGCAGACTCGACTATGAATCCTCTGGTAGGCATACAGTCTGCGGTGACTAGACACGGCTTTGCTCCAGAAGAGAGAATTTCTGTAAAGCAAGCTTTGCCCTTATACACAATTAACTCGGCTTACGCTTCATTTGAGGAAAAATTGAGAGGGTCAATACAAGTCGGGAAACTCGCAGACCTTGTGGTGCTTTCAGACGACCCGCTGACTGTTCCCGTTGATAGTTTAGACGATATAAAGGTGGACATGACCATCGTGGATGGGGAAGTCGTCTACGCCAGTGAACACTTCCAGCAGCTTAGAGTCTAAGAAAAAAATTAAACTAAACGTTTACGCCTGCAAGTATGTTTTTTCTTTCATCCATTTTTCACGAAGCTCTTTCCACTCTGATTTTGGCTCCGCTTTTCACCTGCCTAAATAGTTCCAGGTTCTTTGTCACGTGGCCAACTATGTTAACTGGGCTGTATGGCTGAGTTTCACCGTAGAAGATGCATAAGGCGTTTCCCATGGGCCAAAATGCGATGGTGCCTTTCTCTACGGTGTGTTTTGCTTTTTCATTTCCCATTTTCACTGGAATTTCGAAATAGACTTCTTCTTGCCATAGGGCTGCGCGCCCCTCGATTGGAAGTTTCCTCATTATTGCTTCCACTGTTCTAGGGGCAAGATGGCGCACAAGTTCTCCTTCAGCCTCACCAATTCCTTCCAACACGAACTTTATGGGTACACGAGACACGCTCATTTCAAACACACCTACCTTTTAGGAAATCGACTTCTTAGCACATCTTCTAGATTAGGTTTACTGACCTCCTTAAGCTCATATGTAACTCTCACCGCAGGCTTGTTAAGACGCAACACTCGCCGCATATCAAATGGGGTTCCGATGATAATGGTGTCGCAGGGCGTTGCGTTTATTGTTTCTTCAAGTTCTCTTATCTGTTGCTCAGCATAACCCACTGCAGGCAACAGTGCTCCTAACAGCGGATATTTCTTAAAAATGTTTTTAATTGAGCCAACCGCATATGGACGAGGGTCCACAATGTCGCTGGCACCTAACTTCTTTGCTATAATTGTCCCTGCACCATACGTCATGTTACCATGAGTTAAGGTGGGACCATCCTCCACTACCAATACTTTTTTTCCTTTGATGAGCTCCGGCTTGTCCACGGTGATGGGTGAAGCTGCCTTTATGATTGTTGCGTTGGGATTCACTGTTTTTATATTCTTTTGAACGATTTCAACGTTCTTTGAATCCGCAGTGTCCACTTTGTTAATGATTACCACATCAGCCATTCTCAGATTGGTTTCTCCAGGATGGTAAGCTAATTCGTGACCCGGCCTATGGGGGTCGGTAACCACGATGTGTAGGTTGGAGGCGTAGAAGGGCAGGTCGTTGTTGCCTCCGTCCCAAACGATGATATCTGCTTCTTTCTCGGCTTCTCTCAGAATTTTTTCATAGTCAACTCCAGCGTAAACAACAGCTCCGTTGGCGATATGTGGCTCATAATCTTCCCGCTCCTCAATGGTGCATTCGTATTTGTCTAAATCATCCATGGAAGCGAATCTTTGGCACACCTGCTTGCGTAAGTCGCCGTAGGGCATAGGATGCCGCACCACAACCACGTTATAGCCCATTTCCCTCAAAATTTTGCAAACTTTCCTTGAAGTCTGGCTTTTTCCAGAACCCGTTCTAACCGCACAAACTGAAACCACTGGAACCTTAGCCTTTAACATTGTAACTAATGGACTCATCAGTAGGAAGGAGGCTCCGTTCGCCAGCGCTATTGACGCTTTGTGCATAACATATTCGTGGGAGACATCGCTGTACGCAAATATGACTTGGTCCACATTGTTTTTTCTGATGAGCTCTGGCAGTTTTTCTTCTGGATATATAGGGATGCCTTTTGGGTAGTTGGGACCAGCCAGTTCATGTGGGTAAGTTCGTTTCTCGATTCCGGGTATCTGAGTGGCTGTGAACGCCACTACCTCGTGTTGCGGGTTATTTCTGAAACATACGTTGAAGTTGTGGAAGTCTCTTCCAGCCGCTCCCATTATGATAATCCTGGTTTTCTTCATTTAGAAGCTCCTTAGTTGAGTAGGAGAAGCTTTTTTATTCCATATAAGCCTTAGCAGCCGCTATTGGGTAACAGAGTGATACCAATTCATAATATACTCAGGCAGCTTCAACCCTCTTTTACTAAATCTTTCAGCCAATTTAACGGGTAAAGGGCTTAAAACGTATGTTGCTCTCATGTAAAACCTCCTAGGCTGACCTGGCTTAACTTTTTCTTCCAAGATTATTTGAAGGTCTGACTTTTTGGCTAAGGTTGAGTTTTTTGTTCCAGTGATTGCCAAAACGATTCCATTCAGTTTTTTAAAGACCTCACACCAGTTGATAACGGGTCTGGTTTCTCCAGAAAATGACACCAAGATTTCGAGGTCCCCCGCCCTTGGATGCGGAGTGTTCACGCCTCTGGCTATGTAGACGTTGTCTCCTAAGAAGCCTTTGATGTGGAAGAGCCTTACACCAGTCATCTTTACAATCTCGTTTGCTGTGCCCTTTCCGCCTAGAAACACGTTGGTTCGTCTTTCCAGTATATCAACGAGTCGCGTGTAGGTCTCTGATTCGACATTCGAGTCGATTATAGACCCTAGCTTAGCGAATTCTTCCTCGCAGAGCTGGAACACTCCGCCTACATCTAGGTTTCGGAAGATTGCTTCGGTCATCATGCATAGAAGGAGCAGGCTTCCAAGCTCAAACATGTCGCCCATGATGCCTATCTCACTGTATTCAAAGGAAGGTTTTGATCTTCCTCTTCCTTTCAGCTCAACCACATGTCCATGTTCGCTAACTATCTGAGCCAACGAAGACCTTACGTTGGAGGTTATGAGCCCCATGGAAAATTTTGATGTTTTCTTATCTTCTATGTACTTTGCCAAATCCTGCGCCATCGTCAAAGGGTCTTCAGAGAGTCCGCTGCCAGAGTTTATCAAGAGCAGAATCTTTTTGTATCGTCTTTCAAGTTCAGCTGCCGCATCGTACATGTTTTTTCCAGGAAAGCCTGGGTCGTCTGGAGTTAGTACAACCTTGTTTCTCCAGCCTATTTGGCTCATTGCGATTTGGCTCATTGCAGCGTTTAAGGAGAAAAGTGATCTGCCAGAGCCTCCGCAGACCACGCAGTCGGCTGATTTTAGGTCTTCATATAGGGGCAATAGTTTTTTTCTTTTTATGTTGAGAAGGTTGTCTCTAATTTTGTTAACGTATCCTATACGGCTGATCTTGCTTTTGATCTCGCTCACTTCCTATTTGAGGTATTATTCTGGTAATTAAAATCTTAAACTATTGTGTATATAGATAGTTTGGCTTTAGGGGATTGTAAAGTTTATCGTCTTATTTTTTATTCCAAATCGGAAAAATCTGAAATCAGCACTCGTACGCTTAACGGTGACTATTACTTTGATAGATAAGTAGTATAAATGAGACTCTGACTCTAGCGCCGACTTTTCAGGTCTTCTTTCACCCAGATTGAGAATCCTTCAAATCTGTAGTCTCGTATTTTTACGTTTGTGTAAGGGCACACTTTTGAGCTGAAGCTTGCCTTCTCTGCTTTGATATTTTGATAGGCTTTCGCCAATCTAACCAAGAATTCGCTTTCGGCAAAAGGCTGACATCTTGAATCATCATGTGAGGGACGTAAAACACTGATAGAAGGTTCCAGCGAGGCTAGATAGTTGGCTGTTCGAGAATAAGTGAGGAAGTCAGATTCTGGAAAATGAGCAAAAAGAGAACTTAAATAGAATGTGTCGCCAGTGAACAATTCTCTGCTCTTCATGTCTAGTAGACAGATGCAGCCTGGAGAGTGCCCTGGAGTGTGAAGCACTTTGAGCTTTCTGTTCCCAAGATCAATTAATTCTTCATGTTTGAGCAGGCGAGTGGGCTTGCTTGGAAGAATCCTGTACATTTCCGAATTGAATCCTTTTGGTAGGGGTCTATAGAGATTCTCTTGGGTCATCTCACCCCTCAATTCTTCAATAGTTTTTCCTGTCTCCAGCCTTTCAATCTCTACCTTGTTGTCGAAAACAGCAATCTCGTCGAATTGATGATTGCCTCCTATGTGATCAAAATGAGTATGAGAGTTTACTACTGAAACCTTTAGACGAGTAAGTTGTTCGACGACTTTTTTAATATCTCCGATGCCCATTCCTGTGTCAAACAGAACAGCTTCGTTCCGACCTTCAATCAAGTAGGATATTACCCCTTCCCAGTGCCCGGGCTCACAAATCGCAAAGGTTCCATCTGAGACCTTGTAAACTTCAAACCACGACTGAAAAGTTCCTATTTTCTGTGGCAGTGAAAAGTTTGCTTGCATAAGCCTATACACCCTTTTAACACTATCACAAATTTGGCATAAAAAATAAGTGGCATCCATAAAATAATAGGTTAAAGGGTTTTTAAGCTTTTGAACCATTATTTCATGTTCTGGAATATTTTGCTGTTAGAAGCATTGCTTTTAGGTTTTAGTGTTCTAGATTATTAAGTAGATGCCACAAAAAGAGTTTAGCGGAGATTTTGATTTGGTTAACAGCTCCATCAGTAAGGCTTGTTATTTAGCGTCGCTTGAAAATATTCAGTCATGTGAGGAATGCTATTGTCAATTAGCCTGTAAAGTCTACGAGCGTCTCAAGCAGTCGGAGCGTCAACCTTGATTAAACGCGTATGCTTTGACTCCTAAACTGTTGAAACTATAGGTTTCTTCAATCCTTTAGCAACCATGCTCTCTACATCTCAAACGAAAGACGCCATCTATTATGCAACTTAAGAAAAATGAACGATAATTCGAGGGAAAATGGAAAATTATCCTTGAATAATCTTATTTCTTAAGAAAAATTTATATTTTAAATGTGTTTTCTAGTGTTCCGCAATAAGGAGAGATATTAAGGTTGTCAAACGAATTAGCTGCAGGAACTCCTGTTCTAATTTTAAGGGAAGGATCAAGCCGATCTCGAGGAAGAGAAGCCCAGCACGCCAACATCATGGCAGCTCATATTGTTGCACAGGCAGTTAGGAGCTCCCTTGGACCAAAGGGCATGGACAAGATGCTAGTGGACAGCTTCGGCGATGTCACAATCACCAGTGACGGACGTACGATCTTAGACGAAATGGATATTCAACATCCAGCGGCAAAGATGATGGTTGAGGTTGCGAAAACACAGGACAATGAAGTAGGTGATGGAACCACAACCGCAGTAATCATAACTGGTGAGTTGTTGAAAAAAGCTGAAGACCTCATTGAGAAAAACGTCCACCCTACGGTTATTATAGACGGATACCGAAAAGCCGCTGACAAAGCGCTTGAGGTGCTTGAGAAAATCGCTATACCCGTGAAATCAACGGATAGGAAGATTATAGAAAAGATTGCAATGACCTCTATGGCAAGCAAGCTGGTAGCTGAAAACAAGGAATACCTCGCGAAGATTGCTTCTTCTGGAGTTCTTTCTGTTGCTGAAAAAGTTAAGACCCAATTTAAAGTGGACATTGACAATATAAAAGTAGAGAAAAAGCCAGGCGAAGCCATCACCGACACAAAACTCATCAACGGTATTGTTCTCGACAAAGAAATAGTTCATCCAGGCATGCCAAAACGCGTGGAAAAAGCTAAAATTGCCTTGTTAGATACCCCCCTTGAAATTGAAAAGACAGAGTTTGATGCAAAAATTAGCATTGAAAGTCCAGAGCAAATGGACACGTTCATAAAACAAGAAGAGAAAATGCTGAAGGACATGGTTAACAAAATAGCTGCAAAAGGCGCCACCGTAGTTATCTGTCAAAAAGGCATCGACGACCTAGCTCAACACTTCCTTGCCAGAAAGAAAATACTGGCGGTGCGTAGGGTTAAAAAATCAGACATGGAAAAACTTGCAAAAGCAACGGGAGGAAGAGTTGTCACCAACATTGACGACTTAACTAAGAAAGATTTTGGTTATGCTGAACTCGTGGAAGAGAGAAAAATCGGCGACGACAAAATGACCTTCATTGAGGGATGTAAAAATCCCCGCGCAGTCACCATTCTAATACGCGGCGGAACCGAGAGAATTGTAGACGAAGCAGAACGTTCACTGCACGATGCGTTATGCGTTTCCCGTGATGTCGTTGAGGAACCTAAGATTATGGCTGGTGGAGGAGCGCCAGAACTAGAAGTTGCAAGGGCACTCAAAGAGTTTGCAGAGACGCTTCCAGGAAGAGAACAACTTGCAGTTATTGGTTTCGCAGAAGCACTTGAAGCTGTGCCTACCACCCTAGCAGAAAACGCTGGACTAGACCCCATCGATATCATATCTGAACTCCGAGCTCGACATGAAAAAGGGGAAATTTGGGCAGGAGTAGACTCATATACGGGAAAAGTAAAGAGCATGAAGGAAGCCAACGTATTTGAACCCCTCGCTGTCAAAAAACAAATCATAAAATCCGCCACAGAGGCCGCATCGATGATCCTAAAAATTGATGATATAATTGCAGCTGGAAAAATGAAACAGCCGGCTGGGCCCCCGAGAGGGCCTCCCGGAATGGGGCCTCAAGGTGCCGGGGCGTTCTAGCGAAACGGGTGGCGATAAGGAAATCTGGATTGGCCCTCCAAAGCTCACCCGCTTTGAAAAGGCTCGAATAGTGGGGGCTAGGGCTCTTCAGATA
>QMYO01000068.1 GCA_003662715.1 Candidatus Bathyarchaeota archaeon
GTGTACAAAGACCTGAAGAAAGCAGGATATAAGGTGTATCCAGTGAACCCTAACGCCGAAGAAGTTTTAGGCGACAAATGTTATCCGAATCTCGGAGACTTGCCAACCAAACCAGATGTTGTCGATGTTGTGGTTCCACCAAAAGTTACGGAGGAAATTGTTAAGACTTGCAAGAGACTTGGGATCACAAAGGTGTGGATGCAACCCGGCTCAGAATCTGAAACAACCATCAAATTCTGCGATGAAAATGGTATTGATACGGTGTACGGTGTCTGCGTGATGATTGAACGCAGAAGCAGAATGTGAATAATCCAAATTAAGTTCGCGAAATAACTCGAGCGATGATCAAGAAAAAATAAAACTACTCGCTGTAGTGAAAGGTTTGTCTTTCGAGGAAGCATCGTCGAGACTTTTGGAAGAGTTGTGCGTTAGGTCAGGATATACTTTAGATGTAGGCACTGGGAACGGAAGAGTAGCTCTTACTACTTCAGAAGCGATGGGCAATAAGGGATATGTAATTGGAGTTGACATTTCGAGAAGCATGATAGAGGAAGCTTGCCTGCGCAGAGTTAAGAAGGGCATTCATTCAGCCACTTTTATTCGAGCATGTAGTGAACACTTACCATTTAGAAATGAGATCTTTGGCATTGTCTATAGCAACTTTGGCTTAGCCCATTTTGAGAGTCCAATGACGTCGCTTGATGAAATGGTTAGAGTGTTGAAAAGGGGAGGGAAAATAGGAATTGCTGATTACAAACATCCCAGTCACATTGATGTTCACTTGTTGTTTAAGAGGCTTGAACCAGCCGCCATAATTGATTGGATTGTTGAAAGGTTAAAGAGGCATTGTCGAACGGTCAGCGTTCCATTCTTGAAGGGAAATTTCTATGTGGTGACCGGAGTAAAATAGTGAATGGTCGTTTTCTTTTATAATTTGCTTTAGAGACTTTATATTTTCAATTTACGGGTCAGATGCGCTGTTTTGATACTCTTCTATTGTTTTCATCGCCAGCTGAGAGTACATGAAAGCTGGGCCTCCACGAAACAAACAAGCCACAAAACAAGCTTCCATTATCTCATCTTTTGTACTTCCAGCTTCAAGCGCGTTCTTTGTATGAAGCGCTATGCACCACCTACATTGAGTAGCAACGGACAAAGCAACAGAGATAAGCTCTTTGGTTTTCGCGTCAAGCGCTCCTTTTTCTTCAACTTTTCTTAGCCAGACCATAAAAGGTCCTGCTAACTTAGGGTACTCTCTCCCCATCCTTTCGACCCATGTTTTCACTTCTTTTAAGGTTTCTTGCATAGTCATACTCAACACCTTTCGTGAGCATTTGCACCCTAAAGAACTATAATTTTTTCGTTTTCTCAAAAGTCTTGAAGGCTCAACTGTTATGATCAAACGTAGAGGTGGAGCATAAATGATTAACCATTAAGTTACGCTTGTAGAAATGGTCTTAAGGCTATTTTTCTTCCACACTTATCGCGTCAGCTGGACAACTTAATTTGCATTCTAAACATGCTGAACAACTGCTTGGATTTACAACAATAGGGCGGTCCTCAAACCATTCTAAAACACCGAAAGTACAAGCTTCAATGCATTTCTTACAACTGGTACATCGATTGTAGTCGATTTTGACTTCTACAACCATTATTTAGCGCCTCTAACGCAACCAAGCATACGCTACTAAAACATAAATATTCACTTAACCAACTCGCTCTAAAGAGAACCTACGTCGCTAAACCAATCAACCCTGTAAAACAAAAGTGATTGACAGATGGAGATAAAAGAAGTTATCGACCTTAGTCTAGTTGATTGGGACGGAAACGTGTTCTCCGTCTTCTTCCTTCCCAACTGCAACTTTCGTTGCCCCTTCTGTCATAACTCCACTCTTGTTCTCCATCCCGAAAGGGAGAAGACAATTCCGTTTAAATGGATAGAGAATTATCTGAAGAAGCGGAGAGATTTTAAGTAAAACTTACAGACACAATAAAGTAATCGAAAATAAGACTTTTGAAGTTAAGGAACATGCATTTGGAGGAAATGAAGAAAGAGATAAACAATCTGGTACTACAAAAGGGCTTCTATAACAAGCCCGAAGATGTTCCTAAGAAACTTCTTTTTGCATTTATAGAACTGAGCGGGGCAAGCGACGCTTGGAAAAAAGGTAAGAGTGAAGAGAAAATAGCAGAAGAACTCGTTGATGCGATATTCTACGTTCTAGACGCCAGCCGTCTTGCATGTCCCAAAATGAACATGGATGAAATGTTCTTGAAAAAGTTGGAGAAGAACAAACAACGAGCATATCAATACGGCGAAGGACACAGATTGAAACTCAAGTAGAAAAAAAGGGATTTCGCGGGAGATATCACCATGAGATGGCGGGTTCAAATCCCGCCCCCCGCACTAAATAATGTCTCTTTTATGATTTTTAATGCGTTAGAGTTTACATCACGTTTTTTCCTTTTTAAGAGAAATTGCACGGAATATTCTAGGAAGCTTGTGTGTGTCTTTGTATATTTCTAGCATAGTCGGAGGAGCGGTCTGCGGCGTTTAGGTGTTTAGCTACCCGGTATGCATAGACCACGGCGGTCAATGCTGAATGAAGTAAGATGCTTATCAAGGAGTATAGTGGCGTTCCCAGCAGAATCCAAACCAGTATGTGGATGTTGTAGAGATTCCTTCTACCCGCAACCCTTCTGAATAGTCGTTCGAACTTTCCATAATTATCAAGACTTGTTTTCATGGTTCGAGAGAATACGTCGTAACAGTACCTATAGAAGGCTATGAAGATGATAGTGAAGAGGCAGAGTATTAGAGGCAAAACATTGTTTGTGCTGTTAAACAGGAATAATGCGAGGGCTGCGAGCCATGAAAATTCGAATAGCAGGTCAAAGGCATGTTCCATTGTGCCGAGCTTTGTTGTTTTGCCTCTAGCCCTTGCTAACTTGCCGTCTAAACCATCCATCAGACCAACGGCAAACGACAAAATTGAACCGGGTAAAAGGAATCCAAAGAAAAAGAGCGCTGTTACGCAGTAAGCAACAGCGTTGGTAAGTATGGTTAATTGATTAGGAGTTATCCTAGTATCCAATAAGCGGATAACGATTCTGTTTTCTAGCGGTTGGTGGATGTAATAGGCTAAAAAGTCAGAAGCGCCTTTTTCTTTTTCTAGTTTCAGTTTCATAGGCTATACCTCTCACGGGCAAAGGCAAGGTCGTCTAAAGTGTCTATGTCAAGCCAGAAGGAACCGGAAACATCGCAGGCCCATATTCTGTGGCTTTTAATTATCTGTTTTATACAGCAACTTAGGGTTAGTGGATTCATCATTTTTTCCAATTGATTGATGACTTTGAATATGGAATTGTTTAATAGGAAAAGTCCCGTGTCAACGCCGTTCCAGTTAGGAATAGTTTTACCAATGTCTTCTACATAGCCATCTGAACCGACAAGCACTTTTGTGGCGTCCTCGACTTTAAAGGAAGGGAAGAGGGGTTTTAAATCTACGCAAACTAGGGGTTGCCAATCTATGTATTTTAATGCTCTTTCTATCATGTATCTGCTCATTAGATGGTCTGCCATTGACAAAATGAAAATTTCATCGTTTCTGAGTAAATCTTGTGCGGCTGCTAATGATGTTGCATTTCCTCTGTGATAGCTCGGATTTTGAGCATAATGAATTGTTACCTTTAACCTTGAACCGTCGCCAAAATACCTTTGGATAGCATAGCCTAGGTAGCCAGTGACGATGATGAATTCTCTTATTCCAACCTGTTTGAAACTGCATATGACATGTTCCAGTATGGGTCTGTCAGAGATTAGGGTGAGAGGTTTAGGATACTCTTTAGTGTATGGTAGAAGTCTTTCTCCGCGTCCCGCAGCAAGAATCACTGCTTTCAATGTGCCCTCTTTTCCTCCTAGCGCTTTTCTCTTAACGCTCTCTTTTTCCTTGAATGAACTCCTCAACCCATTTTCGGGCAACGTGGTCAGCTACTTGTATGGGAGGATGCTTGAATGCATAGGCGGAGATGCTTGTTAATGGTCCACCTATGCCTCTATCCAGCGCCAGTTTCGTGGCTCTAATGACGTCTATAACCATGCCCGCACTGTTCGGTGAATCTTCAACTGAGAGTTTCAAATCGATTGCTACTGGAGTGTCTCCAAACTTGCGGCCGTATATGTACATGTGGCAAATTTTGTTGTCTTTCAAAAAGGGAATGTATCCGCTTGGACCCGCCCAAGCTTGAACATCATAGGGAACGATACTTGTGATGGCTTCGGTCTTGCTGATTCGCTTAGTTTTTAACCTATCTTCAGCCGTCATGTTTAGGAAATCAGTGTTGCCTCCCACGTTCATTTGGTATGTTTTCTCAACCTTAACTCCTCTAGAAACCAGCAAGTCGACGAGTGTTCGATGAATTATGGTTGCTCCAATCTGGCTTTTGATGTCATCACCTGCCACTGGTATGCCGGCATTTTCAAATTTCTTTGCCCATTCATTGTCGCTAGCTATGAACTCTGGTATACAATTCACAAATGCGCAACCAGCTTCTAGACATGCCTCAGCGTAATACCTTGTTCCATGAAAACTGCCAACTGGCAAAAAGTTCACTAGTATGTCCGCATCCACCTCTCTTAGAACATCAGCAACATCAACGGGGTCAGCGGCTTGACTATAGGCGTTAAAGGGTTTATTCATATGCGTTGCCACGCCGTCTAAGAGGGGTCCAGGTAAAACTTTCACTCCGTTTTTAGGGACATTGGCGAATTTCACACAGCAATTTGGCTCTGCAAAGATTGCCTCGCTAAGGTCTTTTCCAATCTTCAATTTGTTGACGTCAAAGGCTGCGACGAAGCTGATGTCTTTTACTTTGTAATCTCCGAAATTGGTGTGCATTAAACCTGGGACCTCTGATTCTGTGGTGGAGTTTCTGTAGTACTCAACTCCTTGAATAAGGGCTGAAGCGCAATTTCCAATTCCTGCTATTGCAACCTTAATTTTCATTGCTCTCACCCACCAAGTTAATGATTAGGAAATTCGAATTGATGCGAAATTTCGTAATGAATAGAAACATATAAATATTTCGCAAAATGCAACATACCTTAGAAGAAAACCCACTGGTATCAAATATGCCCCGAACAGCGGTTCAGATAGTTACCGACCCCAAAAAAATCAAGCTACTAGCCGATCCGGTGCGTAGAGAAATAATAAGACAGACAGTCACTCAGCCTCAAACTCAGAATCAACTCGCAGATAAATTAGAACTTAGACCATCTTCTATTTCACATCACCTAAAAATGCTGCGAGAAGCAGATTTCATCAAAATTGGGCGCAGCGAGGTAGGAACGCATGGGATTTTAGAAAAATACTATGAGCCAACATCGAATCTATTCATAGAAGACTACAAGAATGCGCCAGCGCGGCTACAAAAGTATTTTGTGCACACAAACATAGAACGGTTAAGAGGCATGCTGAGTATGCTGCAGATTTTGGCGGAGAAAAGAAATAAAACTATTGAAATCACCCGGGAAGAACTTAAAGATATGGCTCAAGAAGTTGCAAATCGTTTGCCAGTAATTGCTAAAAAATATGAGAAAACGCAGACCGATGCAACTAGAGAAACGCTTATTATAAGAATTTACAGTGAGGCTCTCCTATCAATAATGAAGGATAGTCGATGGAAAAAAATTTTTGCAGGTATAGTCGATAGAAGGCTAATTCAGTAATAGAGGAAAACCTACCTATTTCAAGTGGGATTAGGCGAAATATTCGTGATTTAGGAGTGATCATACGGCTTGTTGCCGATAAAGCCTATACAACCTTATCCAGCTTTGCTCTTGCAGAAAGGGTCTGAGCGGGTCTTGGTGGTCGCTGATCTCCATCTGGGCTGGGAGGTGCTTCTAATCCAGAAAGGAGTTCATATTCCTTCACAAACACCAAGAATTCTGGATAAGCTTCTTCGGGTTATTAAGAAGTGTAAGCCAACTCGCTTAATCTTTCTAGGCGACGTAAAAGATGCAATTGCCAAGGTTGAAATGGAAGAGTGGCGTGACATCCCAGATTTCTTCGAAGCCATAGGCAAAAAGGTGCCAGACATTCAAGTTCTACTGGGAAACCACGATGGAACTCTTAAGCCTCTTCTTCCCGAAACCGTAAAAATTCTGCCCTCAACAGGTGTTGTTTTTGGAAATGTTGGGCTCTTCCATGGACATGCATGGCCGTCGCCAAGTCTTCTAGGCTGTCGCAGTCTCATTACAGGTCACATCCATCCTATGGTTGCTTTCCGTGATCCCATGGGTTTTCGAATGACAAGACAGGTTTGGGTTAAGGCTCCTTGTGATGGTGAGCGGTTGGCGAAGTCTTTACTTGAGCATTTAGGTGTCAAAGTTGCCGCCGATGCTTCTACTTTATTACGGGAACAGTTCAATGTAAAACTTGGAGTTTCACAATTTTTCATAATGCCCGCTTTCAATGAATTCCTTGGAGGACGACCAATCAACTCGAGAAGGCGAGGAAAGGATGCTAAATCTAGAGCGCTTATTGGACCAGTTCTGCGTTCTGGAGGCGTTGACATCGATAATGCAGAAGCATATCTTCTTGATGGGACTTTTTTGGGTACAATTAGTCAGCTGAGAAATCTTGGTTAGGGGGATGCCCGATGTTTAACAGAAAGTTTTTATAAAAAAATGTTGAACTAAAAGGATGGTGAGAAAATTATGAGTTGGGAATATTTTCCAGAATGGTTTAGAAAAAGGATGCGACGCTCTCCATTCTTCAGAAGCTGGTTCTTCGGAGATATCGATGAAATGATTAAGGACATGGAGGAGATGATGGATAAAGAGTTCAAAGAGTTCGCCACCCGCATTCCTAAGGATTTGGTGAGAGAACGCAAACTCCCAGATGGCTCAACGGTGCGTGAGTGGGGACCTTTTGTGTATGGTTATTCTATGACTGTTGGTCCAGATGGAAAGCCGAAGATTAGAGAATTTGGTAATGTCAAGCCTTCACTTAGACCTGAACCCTTTGGTCTTGCGAGACCCTATCTTAACGTGAAGGAGGAACGTGAACCCTTAGTGGATGTGATGAGCACTGACGGGGAGATTAAGGTAATAGCTGAATTGCCTGGAGTTGAAAAGAAGGACATAAAGTTGCATGGAACAGAAAACACATTAACCATTTCGGTTGACACTCCGAAACGTAAATATCATAAAGAAGTTCAGATTCCAGAGCCAATAAATCCTAAAGCAGCTAAGACATCATACAAAAATGGGGTCTTAGAGGTTACTCTGCCAAAAATCAAAAAGGAAAAGAAGCCTAAGGGAGAGCCAATAAAAATCGAATGAAACGATGAGCACGTAATAGTGTCTTAAACTATTCTACTCTTAAGGGTCTTCATTATTCGGCTTTATAAAATGCCGCAATAATTATGAGGGATTTAATCTAACTTTTCATGTTAGATAACAAGTTCTACAAGGGAAAAAGTAGCGCAATTGGGTTTGAGGATAAAAAAGCTTCTTAAGTAATCTCTTACTGCTTAGATCATTCGTTTGATGATGTCGTTAATGGCTTCTCCTCTATATCCAGTGACTCCGCCAGCAGCGTAGCTCTTTTTCACTTTTCCCTTGAAGCCCTTCTTTGGCGGGTGAAGACGAAATACGGGCTTTACGTTTGGAAGACGATTAAATTCAACTTCTGTTTTGTATATGGCTTCAGCCAGGTCGTCTA
>QMYO01000069.1 GCA_003662715.1 Candidatus Bathyarchaeota archaeon
AACGTGAGTCTGTCCAGTTGCTTCATCGTAGAATGCGTTCCTCGCATAGCCGACGAAGGTAACGTTGTCTACCGTGTCCCAGTTATTCGTGTTGGTGCTGCCGAAGTCGTCCCAGAAAGCCGGAGACGAAGCCGAAGCAGGAATCAGAAGAACCAGTAGGAGAATCAAAGAAAAAAATAGGGATTTTTTCATGCTTTCCCTCCGCTGAGGGTTAAATCAGCTCGCAGACTCGTTGAAGTAGAAGGTCACGGTTGTTAAGGCGTCTTTGGTTATCTCTACCGTCTTGTTCAGAGTTACGCTGTTGTGCTCAGCCTGAACCTCGTAAGAGCCGACGTCGATGTCCTCGAAGAGAGCCGTGCCGTTGCTGTCGGTCTTCTTGACGAGTTCCGTCGAAAGAACCGTTATCGTTACGTTGGCAAGCGGTTTGTCATCTGTCGTGTTCGTGGTGTTCATCGCATCGTAGACGGTTACTTTGAGATCGCCAGTATCACCCCACCAAGGAATCTTGTCGAGGTACTCGTCGAACCAGCCGAGGTAATAGCCCACTCCAGCCACGACGAGGATCGCAGCGACGGACAAAACCAGAACATTCGTCTTGTTCAGCTCCATAGCCATCACCTCAAGACAGGAACTTAGCTCCCACGACTGCGAGCACTATACCCACGACTATCAACAGCAACGGGAAGAACGCCTCAAGCGGGTCATCGTAGGTTATGAAGCTCTGTGGGACGGCTATGCTCATGGCGTTGAAGTTTTTAGCCTCTACACCCATCGTCTGGGCTGCGTGCCCGGTGAACGGGTAGACCTCTACCTTATCTATCACGGCGACCTTGTCCCTCAACCCCTCCACAACATCCCCCGGAATCACTATCTTGACCGTCTTCGTCTCCCCGGCGGGGATGTTGAACAGCGTGAAAGTTACACCGCTGCCCGTCTTCATCGCATCGACGCCTCTGACCCAGTCCGGGTTTATTGCGAAGTAGCTCGGCTTAACGATTACCCTCGCAGAAACGGGGTAGCTTGCGGTGTTCTTGAAGTCAATGACGACGTAGTTGAAGCCGTTCGTCTTAAGGGTTTCAGGAGCAGTTACCTTCACTGTTAAGGCGTTGCTGCTCTGGGATACGACTTCTGCCGAGGCACTGCCAATCACTAAACAGGCTATAAAGCCTAAAACCACCAAAATTCCGGCAGTTTTTACTTTACTTCTCATTTCCTTTTCTCACCTCTCTCCTTTTCTCATCTCGCACTACCAACTCAAAACTTCTTAATCAACGATTGAGAATTGAGGATTAAAAATATAAAATTTTTTCGACAAAAAACGATGATGGACTTACAGGTGTAAGTTTAGTTAGGAGAGGAGCCAGAGGGACCGAGTGAAAAGCAGACGTGAGGATGAGGAGGGTAGCAAAAATTAGTAATGTCTGCTTTTTTAAAGTCTCAATTGCTGAAATAACTAAGAAATCACTAATATAAAGTATTATTTTTAGGAATTAATGAATCTTTTCGATTAAGGTTATGGAGGTAAACTACTTCTCCTTTTTTTAAGATATCAATGACCTCGTCTCTAGTTATTTTCCCTTCCCAAAATGCTATTAGTATCTCAGCAAGATTTACGTGTGTCATAAGGGTTATTCCTGTTTTATGAACGTTTTGCTTAGCAATATCCACAAAATCTGGATAACCTATTGTTACCCTTGCGATCGGATCATACTTGGCCCCTTTTCCAAGTATTTGTTCTGCCTCCGTCGCCGACACAAACTTATTTCCGGTTTTTCGCTTGCATTCTATCACAATATTACCCTCTTCAAGCTTGATCAAACAGTCAGGCTCATGGGATGATAGATCCCCAATAAATTTACAGGGTATTCCAAGATAATCGTTTAACAATTCAGCACAAACTTTAGAAAAATCGTCACCAATCGCAGTAAATAACCTCTCAATAATCGTTGCATCCCTACCCAGTTCTTTGGCACGTCTCACAAAGTATTGTCGTTTTCTTTCGATTTTATCTTCAATGAACTGCTCTATATGCTTTTTAATTGCAATGGACAGGGACTTGCCGATACCTCTTACTCTCTCTAGATCCTCTATGCTTGCATCTATAAGAGAGTCCAATGAGTTATATCCTGCGTCTGCAAGAAGCATAGCCCTTTGCCTATGTATTGCAGGGATATTTAGCTTTATGATCTCTAAAGCATTATCTTGCACTCCATATTTCACTCGGTCAGATAATCCGTCCAAAAATTCGTAGAATTCTTCCCGAAAATTGAATAGGGGTGGCTCAGAAATCCTCCTTATACTTTTGATTATCCAGCTGATGTTCTCACCTATGTTTTTGATTACTCCTTGCGGTGCGAAACCTTTCAACTCTGAATAAGGAATTCCTTCAATCCACCTCAATAACATTTGAACAGTTTTGACGGATCTATATCTAAGCTCATCCTCGCTTGGACGGAATAGATATCTGTCTTTTCTTGCATTCCAGTAAATAGATAATTCTTTCTTCTCTTGTTCTGATCTTGGTGGGTAAAGGAGGCGTGCATCTGGTGTGCAGCATGCTAAATGGATTATTGGTTCGATTAGTTCGTCAAAATCCGATTCGGTTTCCTCTATTTTCCCTAACGCTTCAGAGAATAGATAGGCAGAAAACGGAGATATCATTTCTTCGGCGCACCTCTTTCCCAATTCGGTTGCTTTTATCTCTCCGTTTATCTCCAATAAACCTTTTTCTACCAAATCTTGGACTTGTTTGGATATAGTCTCTTCAAACACTCTAAATAAAGGATCAGATTCTTGACAAGTATAACCAAAGAACGTGTTTCGCATGAAACTAAGCAATTCTTCAATGTTCCTACAAACTTTGGATGTGACCAAGTTTAAAATGGAATGATCTATGTTCTTTCGCTTCGGTATTTGACTCTCTACCTTTTCTGGCTTGGAGTTGACATACCCTTCCCAGTATCTCTCAAAATCTCTCTCACTTCCAGCCAATAATATCGATCTTCCAAAGTCGTCGTGATACCTTATTCTTCCTGCTCTTCCCGACATATTCTTGTAGTCTCTGCTTGTTATACTACTCTCATCCCAAAATCTTGTTGAAAGTATTATCACAGTTTTTGCAGGAGTATTCACTCCTGCCCCCAGAGTCAAAGTTGAACAGATTACTCTTATGTCCCCATTTTCAAAAGCCTCTTCAACGATTCTCTTCTCTTCGGGTAACAAACCTGCGTGGTGAAAAGCTACTCCATTCATCATGCACCTTTTTAGCCTTCGTGTTGATGGGGTTGTTTCTACCAGGGCATCAATCATGTCAGTCCATCGAGTTATATTGTCTGATGGTGGAAGCTTAACACTAATCCTACTTGCTAACTCTTCTGCCTTTCTTTGCGTGTTTACAAATATTACCACTTGTTCTCTTTGGGAAAGATCAACAAGTCCTTCGAGAGTATGGACGTTCAGCCCCTTTTCAACTCCTAAAACCATTGCATTGAATTCTTTATATAGAAAATCGCCTCCATTTAGTTTGTAGCCTCTAAATTCGATAGATTTGCTTCCAGTGTAAATTATCCCCTCTCTAAGCTCTACCTCTCTTCTCTCTGTTTCTATTACTTCTGCATTTAACCATCTTCCAAGATCTTTTGCATTCGGAATTGTCGCAGAAAGACCAATGATCTGTGGCGAATTTTCAGCCTTTAATAGCTTTGTTAATAGTATCTCCAAATTAATTCCTCTCCCCTCATCTCCAATCATCTGAAGCTCATCAACAATAACCAAACCCAGATCTTTGATCAGGTCTGGGTTCCTTATCAACAATGCGTCTAACTTTTCGTAGGTTGCAATAACCAGATCGTATTCCGTGAGATCTGAGTCGTATTCACTTCTCTCACCAGTACTTATAGCTATACTGAGTCCCCAGTCAGCGTATTTTGCTTTAAACTCTTCAAATTTTTCTTCTGCAATCGCCTTTAGGGGGGTTAAATAGAAAATTCTCTTACGTTCTCTACTCTTTGATGCGGTTATCGCCGCGAGTTCCCCAATGAACGTTTTGCCAGTATTTGTTGGAGCACTAATTACAAAATTCTTTCCTTCAAACAACCCTTTCTCCACAGCCAATTTCTGAACTTCTGTAAGTTTTGTAAATCCCAAATCTCGGAGTTTTCCGATTATTGATTCCGGAACATTAAATTCTTTTAAATTTGAGATTTCCATCACGATTCCTCCTTTTTCAGTCTCATTAAATCTTTGCTATAAGCTTCATAGGTGATAATTTTTTTGCTTTATTGTAAAAAGATAGTTGCAGAGTCTTAAAGAAGAGAGCTCTAGTGAGTCTAGCCCCTGAGAGGTTAGCCTCCAGAGGGTCTTTGAAAGGTCAGCCCCTTAAAGTTTAGCTCCATAGAGGTTAGCCCCAGATAGGTTAGCCCCAGTGAGGTCAGCCTTAGAGAGGTCAGCCCTAGTGAGGTCAGCCCTGGATAGGTCAGCTTCTGAAAGATTAGCCCTAGATAAGTTAGCCCCTGAAAGATCAACCCCAGAGAGGTCAGCCCCAGTGAGGTCGGTTTTCTCTAATTCTTTCAAATAGTGTGGCATAAAATAAGCCGTTAACAATAGTTGCTGGAGTTTCTTTTTATCTATTACCTCTTCTGGATTTATCCATTTGAGTACACACAAAGAGATCCACCTGTGTAGCCATGCACTGATGTAGTCGGTGTGAATTGTAGATATTACCATCCTGAATTCTTTCTTTACTTCCCTAAGTGGAAGAACAATTGACTCGTTCTCGACAAACTTCTTAGCAGTTTTAGCTATTACATCTACATCCTCGAATAGTGTAGGCGACCTTTTTTCAATTTCTCTTAAGATATCTAGAGCCTCATCTATCTTAGAAATGTTTAAAAGACCTGTGACATCCTCCACAGGCTAAAGCCTGTGGCTTCCTAGAATTGAGAGAGCTTAGCCTGATGGATTTCTTCCTGCCTTTGTACATAATCTTTTGTTGTCTCTAAATCAACATCTCCAACGCTCCTGTAAAATTTTCCAGCACTCCAGAAATGCCCTTTGGGATATCTAAGTCTGAACTTTGGTTCCCTCTTAAACAGTTCGTAGGAGGATGCACCCTTCAACAACTGAAATGCTTTTGATAGGCTCATTGTTGGTGGGATTGAGACAACTGCATGTATGTGATCTGGCATAACACTAAGCTCTAGAATCTTTATTCTGTGTCTTTCAGCAACTTCTTTCAGGATTTCTTCACAAAGCTTTTTATTCTTCTCTTTCCTAAACATCTTGTAACGATACTTGGGACACCACTCAAGATGGTACACAGCTTGTCCGACGTGATGGCTTCCGCTAATCAGCATAATACAACCTCCTGGGTGGGGAATCCTTAGCGCGAAGCGCTAAATGCCCCACCCACTCAAAGTTATTTGTTGAGGAAAAAAGTTTTAGGATTCGACGCAATTCATCCCGCAATCTAAAGATTGGGGATTTCTTGCTGATCAGTGGTTAAGGAAGTTCATGGTCTCTTCGCTTGGTATGCCAACGTTGAGCATGTGCATTTTCCTATTTTTAATTTTCTCATAATAATATTCAGCCAAAAAATATTCTTTGAAACTCTCATGGATAAAATCCACTTTCATCATTTTTTCTCCAATAGGGTCTCCTGATGTGCCAGAGAGGAAGTAGTAGGAAGTCAAAATTGGTTTGAGGTATTTTTGAATACCCTCTCCATTGAGATCCACCAAAGGTATGTTTTCGGGCTTTATTGTTTTTATTTCCTCAACGATCTTGCCGAGAGTTAAATCTCGATCGTATAAGTTCTTCAATGCAGCAAGGATTCTTAAGAGCTCTTTTTCGATCTGGTAATAATAGTCAAACTTACTCATCTCTAACCTGTGTTTCCCCTTTAGTATACTGTGGGTAAGCATGTAATAGAGCAATGCTTTTTTAGTTTCACTCCCCCACTCTGGGTTGAATTTTATTCGGTATCTACCTTCTCTGAACATCAAAGCGATCATCAAAGAAAACAGTGGCTTGGTTATTTCTTCCCTGCCCAATCCTAATTCTCTACATTTATTGAAGTCCAAGTCCACACGGTATTTCTTGAAAAAATAATCAACTTGCGGTTCAGTAAACGAGAAAAGTCTGATATATTCTTTTATACTTAATAAATCAGGAATTTCTGGAAGTAATCTCGTGGTTATTATGACCTTGATTGGGTATCTTCCATGATACTCCCTAACATATCTCCACAATTCGATGATATCACTTCTGTATTCATCTAAACCATCGAGAATCAGTAATATCTTTCTCCTCCCACCTCCTGCGATGTTCTTGAGGATGTTATCAATATTCTGCTGGTTATACACATCCATTAACTTAAAATCGCTTGCATCTCGGAGGCGAACTACAATAGGTATGTAACCTTCAACAGCGACACTTTTTTTATTTAATTCATCTAAAGCCTTATCAACTAATTCTAATGCGATTTTCATAACGAAGGTTGTTTTACCAACACCAAAGGGAGCGCCGATAATTGCATACCATTTCTTAGAATCTTTCAGAAAATCTTTCCAGCTCCAATTTTCTCCCTTAACCTTATTATCGGGTTCATTCCACGTCGAAATGTCTGTCAACAAAGCTTTGTTCTCAACATAATATTCGTTTAAATAGTAGATCATATCCGTTCCGTCTACGAATTTCTCTTTTTCAAGTTTGCCTCTTAAATATGCTAAATACTCTTTAAGAAATTCGTACTCTTCGGGAGTTCCCTTTGATTCTGCCATCATCTCTATCAGCATATATGCAAATGCTGCCGCTGCATAGGCTGCTGGCTTTCTCCACTTCTCCCGTTGTTCCCATCCTCCAAAAGTGGTAATGAGGTCTGAGATAGCTTTGATAACTATAAATTGGGGAGTATATTCGGTTCTCTTTAACTCATAAATGGCTTTAGCCACTCCAGCAGCCTCAGTCTCAACACACAATGCTTTTTTATAGTCGTTAAATAGTTCTTGTAGGCGTGGATCGTCTGGATCGTCCCATATCTTTTCGCCTGAAAGTATTAGACCATGTAAAACCTTTGAACTTTTCCAATCTTTTCCATCTGGTCGTCCGATTCCTTTGGCGCGTAGTATTCCAAACCATCCCTCTACTCTCTCTGCAAATCTTCTCAGCTCTCTTGAAGGTTGCTCTAGTGGATAATCTCTCTGCTCGTCCTTTTCTTTGGTCACCTTACGATATTCATAGTATACAACATTGTCGGAGACGACTATATCTCCAACCTCAATATCTTCTCTACCTCCAATACCACCTGCTATCCCTAAAAGAATTACATAGCGGGGCTTCCAAGACTCAATCGCATCTTTGGTTATTGAGAAAGAGCAAGGTAAATTGCCTTTTTCGTCACCTACACATTTAATGCAAACAACAGAACATCCATTCACCACTCCAGAATAGTGTGGAGTATTATTTTTTTGAAGCTTGAGTCCAAAAACATCTATCACAGCTTTGTATTCTTCATCAATAGCAGTTATTATCAGAAAGTCAATCTTTGGAGATGCTAAATCGTTCATATTGCAATTACTATTTGCCAACTTTTAAAAATTATCGCTATCTAACAATAAAGATAATCTCATTTTTTTCTTCACCTTTTTTG
>QMYO01000070.1 GCA_003662715.1 Candidatus Bathyarchaeota archaeon
CCTCTATTTTTTTGTCCATATCTATGATTTCCTTCTCCAAAGCGGAAAGTTTCTTTTTGTATTCTTCAAGCTCATGCTTCCAATGAGCTTCTCCAGTCTCGTCTTTGCGAAGCTTGCAGGAGCTTATTTCCATCTCGCAACGTTCGATTTCAGCTGTTATAGTCTTCTTTGTTTTTTCAAGTTTAACTCGTTCTTGATGAAGCTGGTGAAGTTGCCGGTCAAATTTTTTGGAAAATGTAGTAATTTTTTTATCGTATTTTTTCTGGATTTGTTGCATTTTTTCTAGTACCGAAGGTTTGAGCGCCATTATTTTTTCGTTGAATTTCTTTCTAATTTCTCTAATTTCTTCATGAATGGTTTTTACGTGTTCTCTTGTTGTGGCGCTCAGCATTCTCATGCTTTTGCGTAAGCTCGCTATGTCCTCTTTTAGAGTTGTTCTGAGATTTGAGAAATCTTGAATGAAAGACGAAAGTGTGGATTCGTCGAGGGTGGGAGACAGGAAGGCTTTATCAAGTATGGGTCTCTGAATCGTCTTTGCTTCTTGAAGATAAGAAACAAAGTCTTGGATGAACTCGCGGTCCGCAATAAGCCCTTCTATCGTCTTTTCCTCCTGACCTTTAAAGCCTTGGAAGTAGTTGAGAGCGTCAGAGAGAAAAGCAGCGTATGCTTCTCGCCTTTTTGCGCTTCCTTTGAGGTCATTGATGAACGTTTTGATATCAGGCAATATATCATACGTCAACGTATGTGATATGCCGCCGAACCCATCAAAAAGCAGATTTCTCCCTCTCCATGGAACCAGCCAAACGGGATAACAAGTTTCAGCAACGAAAACCAGTTCCTCAACTGGCTTCTTTAAAATGAATCCTTCCCCTTTCCTTCTTTCTGATTCAGCGAGGCAAAGGATAACTGCTCTTTCCATCTCTTTTGTAAAGATTTCTTCACGGTCTTTGGCGGACACCGCGAAGGGGAAAAGTAACTTCGTCACCTGTTGAGTCACATTTTCCACCATTAATTTATAATTAGCTAACCTTACATTTTTGCTAATTCTTGCGCATTTCTTCAATATAAAAGTGATTGATTTTTACGAACAATAAATTATGAATTAAACTTCAAATTACTCTCGCGCTCATAGCGTTGCGTCAGCTAGACTTCTTTGATGTTTATGATAAACTCAGCGTGGAGATTCTAGTTGTATTCGAAAAGCGCATTTGCTGGCACCAGTTGCTAGACTTTCGATAAGTTCGGCTTTGACTGGTCTCTTAGTAACTGTTCCAAATATATGTTCAAGCCAGCTGGTGAAACAGAAAGAACACTGGATAGGCGACATTTCAATAATTCCCTCAGATACTAATGGGCATTCACATTTCGTTGGTTTGAATTCATAAATCACAGTGTTTTTCTCCCTCTCACATCGGGCACCTAGATGCTCATTCATTATTGAAACAAAGGAATCTAGATCATAAGATGTTAGGTCCCCATTGTAAACTTCTGCAACAATTTTAGCACAGTTTGTGCCACAGACCTTCATGATTTTCTTGGCTGCTTCCTTACTTACCTGGTTTAAACCAGTTGCCATACTTCTTATCCATACTCTAAGAAATTCCTCATATTTTTCTGCTTCCTTCAATTGATTAGCAAGTTCAGGCGGATAGGCTTTAAGTTCCTTCTCGGCCATTTTCATCTACCGCTATGGTTCTTAATGGGTCCCGCTATTATTGGTTTCCCTCTCCTTTACTGGATATTCTGCGCGCGCATATAAAAGCGGCTAAAAATGATGCTTGAAAACGGCGTTTTTCGATACGTTCTCAATTATGACTCCGTAACGTTATTATTCTGCAAACCAGTTAGAGGAAACGGCAGGACTAGCATTGTCACAAATCATCAAAGAAGGAGACAATGTTCTACTTTACCTAAACCGAAAGAGAACATACCTAGTTAAAGTGGAAAAGGAAAAAAGCTTCCACACCCACAAAGGATTCATTCAACTAAGCGAGTTGATTGGCAAAGAATATGGAACTCGAACAACAAGCAGCATGGGAATCGAATTCGTGGCGCTCAAACCCACCCTGCGAGACCACGTGTTCAAAACGTTAAGAAAAACACAGATAACCTATCCAAAAGACATAGCGTTAATTATTATGTTCAGCGGAGCTGGACCCGGCAGCCGAGTGGTGGAGGCGGGAACTGGAACTGGAGCACTCACTACTGCACTTGCCTTTTACGTTAAGCCGACAGGACATGTGTACAGTTATGAGGTTCGAAAAGAGTTCATTAAGACAGCGCTTAAAAATCTAGAGAGGGCTGGAGTGTCTGAATATGTGGATGTAAAAAACAAGGATGTCACAGAAGGCATTGATGAAAAGGAGATAGACGCTGTGGTTTTGGACCTAGCAACTCCGTGGCTTGTTGTGCCACACGCTTACTCAGCGCTGAAGGGAAGCGGAAGCCTAGTGAGTTTCAGCCCCACGATTGACCAGGTTGTGAAAACGGTTGAGGCTATGAAGGAAAACGGATTCGTAGATATTCAGACTGTGGAATGTCTCATGCGGAGAATGCAAACTGAAAGAGGGAAAACCCGACCTGAAACTTTAATGACTGGGCACACTGGTTACATTACTTTTGCGCGCAAAGCCCTTAAACAATGATTCTTAGATTGCTTGTTGGGTGTTTTTTATTTTTTTAAAAAAATGTGGGGAGTTTTTATTCTTTTAATGTTTCAATCGCAGATTTTCTTAATGTTCCCAGCTGTTTGATTACGTATCCTATGCCGAATAGCACTACGGCAAAGCCTAACAGTATAGAGGTCGTTGAGAACGAAGACGCTAAGCTTGCCGAAGCTTCCCAATTGCTTATTCTAGCCTCTATCTCCCTGATAAAGAGGTCATCAAGTTTCGTGCCTAAGGTTTCTTCCGTTAAATATGCACTATTGTATAGGATTAAGGCAGCATTATAATGAGCTTTCGCACCAACAAAGTCTCCTCGCTCATATAATGCGTCGCCATTACTCGTTTCGTTCTGCGCCTTATATACCGCTAACTTTGCTTCAGTGCTATTGAAAGTTAAATCTTTGAAGGGATCATTTGATGCTATTCGTGTGATCATTTGCCTTAGCTCCCAAGCTTCAGCCTGATCCGTTGGGTACACGACAAATAGTTGCGCGAATAGCTGTGCGCGTGTTCGCTGCCAAGTGTCAACTATTTCGGTGGGTCCAGTTGTAGCATTAACATGTTCTACGTAAATTGTATAATCATGAGCCCATTCGCTGGTTACGGTTTCAGTTGCATTGGCTGTGAAGGTGACCTTGAAAACCTCTGTTTCATGCCATCCTATCTGCGCTATGTTTGTCGACAGGTCTAAGGTTTTGTTTTGTCCCCAATCGAAGTTTATTATTACCTTTGAAATGTTCAAACCGTTCGGATACATATCATTTTCTACCACTACAAGAAGGCTGACAGTTGAGCCGTTCGCGTATACTACTTGTCCATCCTTCTGCAGGTAGGGCTGAAGCCAAGTGATCTCTTCAATGTGTGCTTGAGCTGGGCTAATCGTTACCATCGAAATCAAAGTAGCAAATAGAAAGCTACATAACAGTATAGAGATTTTTCTCATTTTTCATTCCCCTTTCAAGTCGCCCTCAATTATGGAATGTAACTATATAAAACATTTTAGGAATGGTAGAAAGAATCTGACTGTTAAACTAGTCGTTTTCTGGCATATAGGAAGATGCCTAATGCGAAAACAAAGCTAAAAGCTAAAATTAATCCACCGTTCAGCAAGTTTATTCCGAGAAGTGCTGCGCTCTCACCGTTCAATGTTTCATCTAACGGCAACCTCTCTGTTGAGCGCATGCCCAAAAGCACGGTGGGTTCTTGGTATCTCGTTGCGGGAAGCAGTTGCAACGGAGCAAGCATTACTGTGACGCCTAGCAAAACCGCGGTTACCATATAAGCCAAGGTTTTTTTCATATACTCATCTTCCTCACATTATTGAAGGGTCGTAACAAGCTTTTAAGTCTACGTTTTAGAACAGCGCAAACGCCAATTTTGCGCACACAATAATCGAGAATCAGAGGCAAAATGAAGAGTATTTATGTAAAAGCGCATTATGCTATTTTTAGTTGAGTCCTCATGAACAAAACAGCGTGCAGAGAAATCATCCAACACCTAATGACAATTTCAAACCTAACCAAAGAAGACACAAATCTAATCAAACTGCAAGTCGCCAGCAAATACAAACTGAAAAAAGTTCCCCCCAACTCTGAGCTAATACGCTATCTTAAACCAAACGAAAAAACCAAACTTCTCCCAATCCTTCGCAGAAAAGCTGTGCGCACAATCTCTGGAGTAACAATAGTCGCTGTAATGACCAAACCTTGGCCCTGTCCCCAACAGACTCCATGCGCCTATTGCCCCGGCGGACCGCCCTATGGGGTTCCTCAGAGCTATACTGGGCATGAGCCAGCAGCCATGAGAGGGATACAGAACAGGTTTAACCCATATAGGCAGGTGAAAAGGCGTGTTGAGCAATTAAAAGCAATTGGGCACACCGTGGATAAGGTGGAACTTGTAGTGATGGGTGGAACATTTCTAGGTATGCCTCTGAACTATCAAAAACGCTTCATTCAACGATGTTTAGATGCCATTACAAATAGGAAGTCCAGTTCGTTGGAGGAAGCCAAGAAAAACGCGGAGGCTAGTCGAATCCGCAACGTCGGCATCACTGTGGAGACGCGTCCGGACTGGGCTAAAGAAGAACACGTTAATCACATGTTATCTATGGGCGTAACCCGCGTGGAGCTGGGCGTACAAAACATATACGACGATGTTTATGAGCTGGTTGGTCGAGGACACAGCGTTCAGGATGTGGTTGAGGCTACTCGCATACTGAAGGACGCTGGATTGAAAGTAGCTTACCATCTTATGCCTGGATTGCCTGGCTCAAACTTTAAACGTGATTTAGAGGCGTTCCACCGGATTTTTACGGATTCCAGTTTTAAGCCAGACATGATTAAGATTTATCCCTGTCTTGTTCTTAAGGGAACCAAAGCTTACGAGTGGTGGAAACGAGGAGAATATCAACCATACACTACTGAAGAGGCGGCTAAGCTTATTCTTGAAGTGAAGAAGATGATTCCTCGCTGGGTTCGAATCATGCGGGTTCAAAGGGACATTCCAGCTTATCTTATAGAGGCTGGAGTGAACAGAGGTAATCTTCGGCAGATTGTTTTAAGGAAGCTTAGAGAACAGAAACTGAGATGTCATTGTATTCGATGTCGGGAAGTTGGGCATCGGTGGTTAAAAGACAAGGTGAAGCCTAATCTAGATAATGTTCAAGTGTTAGTTAAAAAAGAGAAAGCATCGGATGGAGAAGACGTTTTCATTTCAGCCGAAGACCCAACTAATGATGTTTTGATAGGTTATCTTAGGCTGCGTATTCCATCCGATAGGGCGCATAGACCCGAAATTCCCTTTGAAACAGCTTCGATAATACGTGAGCTTCATGTTTATGGTCCATTGGTTCCTGTTGGAAGACACATGGTGAGGGCATGGCAACATAAAGGCTATGGCGAGATTCTTTTGTCTACGGCTGAACGAATATCTAAGGAAGATTATGGTAGGAGAAAAGTTGTAGTTACAAGTGCGCTTGGAACAAAACCGTATTACAAACGGTTTGGTTACGATTATGATGGACCATACGTTTCTAAAACTGTGTGACGCTGAAAGAAGTTTTGTATAGCCGCATTGCTTAATGACCGAAGTCGGCGTACTGTATGATTCGCCTATAAAGGGTTATATCGTATGGGGTAAAAATTCCGACTACCCTGTTATTTTCAACAACTGGGACACGTTTTATGCCATATTTAGCCATTAGCTTAGCTGCTTCGAGAACCGAATCGTCTGGAGAACAGGTTATTGGGGATGCTGTCATGAATTCTTTGACTTTCACTTTACTTGGGTCTAAGCCTTTGGCTATGACTTTTGTTAACAAATCCCAGCCAGTGACGATTCCGATGGGCTTTCCGTTTTCTGTGACGGGAAAGCCTTCTATTTTGTGTTTCACTATGAGTCTAGCTACTTCAAGTGCTGTCATATCTGTGTCTATTCTAACCACTTTTTTGGTCATTATGTCGCCTACTTTTGCTGAAAGGTAATTTTCTTTTAACATTTTTAGCTCCAATTTATTCCTTAAAGTGAGGGATTTAAGCCTTTTCTTCAATTCATTAACTATCTACTTGGTAATCAAATGTGTCTATTAAATCTACATCTACCCGAAAACAGAAATGGGTGTGCACGTAACTCTAATAATAAATTATTCTATATTCCCTAACAGATGCTGGAGAGAACAAGATTTGAGCAGTGAGTTCCCAGGATATAAAGGCAAAGCATTACAAGTTCTGAGGAAGGCTGGCGCCGAAATCGGCGACATGATACGAATCATTAAAGATACAGAAACTTACGAAGGCATACTCATCCCCCGGTCTGGATATGGTGATGAAAAACATGTTGTAATAAAGATGAAAAGCGGCTACAACGTTGGAGTTCACCTAACTCCAAATACGCGGATTGAAAAAATCGGAGTAGGAGCCAAACCTACCTTCACGTCACCCCCATTACCGAAACAAAAACCCGGTTTACCCAAAGTAACCATCATAAGCACTGGAGGCACCATCGCCAGCCGAGTGGACTATCGCACGGGCGGGGTGCGTTCAGCTCTCTCCGCAAGCGACCTCTATAGTGTTGTTCCAGAACTTTCACAAATTGCGGCGATAGACGCCCAGATTTTGTTCAGTCTTTACAGCGAAAACATCACCGCAAAACATTGGGCGGAGACGGCTGAAACCGTTGCAAAACACATTCAAAAGGGCGTAGCAGGAGTGGTGATTGCTCATGGAACCGACACCATGGCATACACCGCCGCAGCACTAAGCTTTGCGTTGCAAAATCTACCCGTACCCGTGATACTGGTGGGTTCTCAGCGGTCGGCGGACCGCCCTAGCTCTGACGCTGCAACCAACCTGATAGGAGCGGTTAGAGCGGCTGCGTGGGCTCCGTTCGCTGAGGTGGTGCTCGCTATGCACCAAACAGTGTCAGACAAAGCCATAGTGTTCCATCGGGGAACCAAAGTTAGGAAATGTCATACAAGCCGACGGGACGCCTTCCAATCAATAAACACTTCACCGCTTGCCAAAATAGAAAATGAAGAAATCACCATGATGTTGGAGGATTACTGTCAACGCGACCTTTCACGAAGGCTGGTTTTGAAACCGAACTTTGATGAAAAAGTGGCGCTTGTAAAATTTTATACTGGTTTAAACCCAGACGTCATCGATTGGTATGTTGATAAGGGTTATAGAGGGATAATCTTTGAAGGAACTGGGCTGGGCCACGTCAGTAGCTATTGTTTCTCAGCGATTCGAAAAGCCATTAAAAAGGGTTTGGTTGTCGCCATGACTTCCCAATGCATTTGGGGACGCTTGAACATGAGCGTTTATGACGCGGGTAGAGACCTCCTAGCGATGGGAGTGTTTCCGCTTGAAGATATGCTACCTGAAACCGCTTTGGTGAAGTTGATGTAGGGTTTGGGGCAAACAAAGAAGGTTGAAGAGGCAAATACTCTTC
>QMYO01000071.1 GCA_003662715.1 Candidatus Bathyarchaeota archaeon
CCATCACCATTCAACTTGAAATATTGAAGAAGGTTTTGGGCACTGATAAAACTAACGAAATGCTAACAAAGTTGTCTAAAATTCCGGGATTTCAGTGGATTCCCGAAAGAATGGACTTCAGCAAGCCCTTCATCTGGATCTACATTAAAGACGCAGTAACAGAAGAACCAGATTACAACCAAACAAAGGAAGGCTTGCGCAAATGGATTCTTGAACTAAACGAAGCCCTAAAACACTAAGATATATGTAAAACTGCAATAGATTAAATTGCTTTGATTTCCACAACTTTTAGCGCATCTTCAGTTAGCGATGACTAACAGAATACATTCGTTTCTGAGGAAATTCTGTTGGTTAAAATAATTATAATTGGTATCTTTTTGATAGCTTGCCCAATGTCAAATATGACTCCTGAGGTTGAATACACGAAGCTTTCAAGGATGAATGCATGGAGGTTTAAATCTATATAATTGCTTGCTTTCAGAACACTTTTGCAATGACACCTTAGAGATTTAGGTCTATTTAGACAGAATTAGACATGACTCTAAATTAATAATTTAGATAGCATATAAGATAAGCGCTAAAATTTATTTAGTAGTGCCCTTTTGCTAGATTAGCAGGCGGATAAGAAATGGTTGAGAATAAATACATTTTAAGTGTTGACGTTGGCACAACAGCCACTAAAGTTGCCTTATTTAATTTGAGCGGGAATACAATTGCAAGTGTAACGAAAGAATACGAATTAATTACGCCATCGGCGTTGGAAGTTGAGGTTGCCATTGAAACTTTATGGAATTCATTTAAAGAAGGAGTTAAACAAATTTTGTTCTCAACAAAGATAGTTCCTTCCAATATAGTGGCTATAGGTATTTCAGCTCAGGGAGAAACGTTAGTGCCGATTGATAAGGATGGAAAGCCTCTACGGAAAGCAATCGTATGGTTAGACAATCGAGCCCAAGAAGAGGCAGAAATTCTGGATAAGAAATTCAACGATGGAACCAGTTACAAAATTACTGGGCAAGTAAAAATCGTTCCAACATGGCCTGCGTCAAAGATCCTGTGGATCAAAAGACATCAACCGGAAATTTTTAGACAAGCATACAAATACCTTCTAGTGGAAGATTATTTTATATGGAAAATGACCGGCACCTTTGCATCTGAAGGGTCACTGTTGTGTTCAACATGTTACTGGAACATAGTTACCAAGAAATGGTGGAGTGAAATGCTGAATTTCTTGGAAATAACAGAAGATCACCTACCAGAAATAAGGGAACCAGGAGAAAAAGTGGGAGAACTTATTCCGTCGGCAGCAAAAGAGTTGGGATTAACAACTGAAACCGTAGTTTCAACTGGTGCGCTTGATCAAGCATGCGGAACTTTAGGCGTTGGAAATATTAAACCAGGAGTTTTTACTGAAAACATTGGAGCAGCATTAGCGATCTGCGCTACTCTTGAAAAACCAGTCTTTGATCCTCAGAAGAGAATGCCTATACACTATCACGCAATTGCAGACAAGTATATGGCTCACACGTTTACTACTGGAGGTATGGCTTTAAGGTGGTTTAGAGATACATTTTGTGAGACTGAGGTAAACGCGGCAAAATTAGCAAGCGTAAGCGCATATCAACTTATTGATAAAGAAGTTGAAAGCGTACCACCTGGATCTGAAGGTCTTGTGATGTTGCCTCACCTCCAAGGGGCTATGGCTCCTGAGGCAAATCCTAAGGCTAAAGGAGTCTACTTTGGTTTTACGTTAAGACATAGAAAACCACATTTTGCCAGATCCATTATGGAAGCAATAGCTTGTACTATTCGTAAAAACATTGATGTTCTTGAAGATATGAAAATTAAAGTTAAAGAAATAAGAGCATTAGGAGGAGGGGCTAGAAGCACTGTCTGGAACCAGATAATCGCAGATCTAACTAAACGACCAGTTATCACGACCAAACATGATGAAGACGCTGCATGTTTAGGGGCAGCGATTCTAGCTGGCAAAGCCGCAGGCATATTTAGACGTTTAGAAGATGCTGTTAAAGACATGGTAACCATTAAAAAAAGATACAAACCAAATTTAGAAAACTATGAAAACTATGACACTCTTTACACGAAATATAATAAACTTTATGAAAACCTACTAGAAATTTTCAGCCTATAACATGACTCCTATTTTAAATGGTTTCAAGGCTATAAGAGATAATGAGTAGCTAATTTAATTGTTTTTTCGTTATTTGACTTATTTTTACACCCTTTTGTCCCAAAGTAGCCAGAAAGGTTTCCCTAACATCACGGTCTAGACATTCAGTGGAAATAACTCCCTTATCCTTTATTTTTCCTTCGCCGAGTAATTTAGCAAATATCGCGGCTGAAACACCAGTTACATAAGATTCATGTGTTGCACCAGGTATCCATTTTTGAACTTCGCGGAGTTTCGGAAAGTCTACTATGAATTTATAAGTGATTTTTTTATTCAACCTCGTCCCTTCCACTGTAACAACATAACATTCGTAAGCATCGATAATAACTCCAGTTTTAACCATGTTTTCTAATTCTTCAAGTGATAATGTTGGAGGTAATAATTTCAGAAGAACATCTAAAGGTGTAACTTTAACACCGTTTACATCGATTGGTTTTGTGCTGCAAATCCCTAATTCAACCATTGACTTAATTATTGGCATGTCGGGTCCTCCTAGCTTTAAATCCATGTATCTCAGATCTTTACCAATAAAGTGAGGTATTGTTAATACTTCTTCATGTACATGCGCATACACTGTTTGTTCGCCAATAGGTTCGGGAAAATTGTATATCTCCTCTTCGCTGAATGTTGGAACCCTTATATACTTTCCGTTCTGGTAAATTATGGGATTTTCAGCCATATCACCCAATAACGTCTCCGGAGACCATGTTAAAATGAATTTTTTACTTTGCATATGATCGAAAATTCTTATCAAAATTCTGTCTAAAGAGTTTAGTTTTTCTGCTGCATGTGCTATGAGAACATTTGTTATCCCCGGGGCAGAACCTGCACAAATTAGGGCTGTTAGATCAGCATTTTGAAATTTTCTATGCAGTTTTAATTGGCTTTCTAAAGTGTTATAAGGAGGGCCAAAAGCAAGATCCAAATAGTTTGCTCCACTTTTTAAAGCACCATGCATTATGTTTAAATTAAATCGGGGTATAACGGCGTTGACTATTAAGTCTACATCGCTTGAAAGTGCTGCTATTTCGTTGATGTTGTGCGCATCTACCTTATAAGCGGATATTTTTTTCTTATTTATCCTTTCAGCTATTTTTTTTGCCTTTTTAAAATCTACATCAGCGACTTTAATCTTGCCTACTTCTGGATGTTTTATCAGTTCTGAAACTATTACGGAACCTTGAGCCCCGCAACCTACGATGAGAACGTCAAATTTCATTTTTAAACCTCGTCAACACCCGTTTTTAATTGTTTTAATAAACTTTTCTGAGTTTAGGATTGAGAACTTCTTCTAGTGCGTATCCAAATAAAGAAAAAGCAAGAACCACAAGTACAATGCATATGCCTGGAGGCAAAATATACCACCAAGCTTGTCTTGTAACAGCGACACTATCCCATGCGTTTTTGAGCATCATTCCCCAGCTGATAAAAGTACCGGAGGTAAGGCCGAGAAAAGATAGGTAACTTTCCATGAAAATTGCATAGGAAATACTAAGCATGGCATTTGCAAAGACCAGTGGAAAAACGTTGGGGAAAATGTGTTTTAAGATTATATGAAAATCAGAGCTTCCTATGGTTCTGGCTCTCTCTACAAAAGCTCTTTCTTTTACTGAAAGAACTTGGGCTCGGACAACTCTAGCAGTTCTCGGCCAGCTTACAATTCCTATTACAATTATCACCGTTATAAGCGGGCCCCATTCCCCCATGGTAGCGAGAATTTTTAGATCAACGAGTATTGTTGTTAAAACAAGCATGAGAAGGAGGTCTGGAATTACTAAAAATAGGTCTGCCAACCTCATTAAAATGAAATCTACAATCTTCCCGAAGTATCCTGCTATAAGACCTAATGATGCTCCTAGAATAATTGTGACAAGCGATGCTACAATGCCTACTATTAGAGAAGCTCTAGAGCCATAGACAAGCATACTGAAGACATCTCTTCCTATTTCGTCAGTCCCAAGAAAATGTTTGCTATTTGGCGGTGCAAATGGAGGGCTCTGAGTTATAACGCTATAGGGGTTTTCTGTAGCAATATAAGGCGCAAAAACAGCTATTATTACAAAAAAGCAAATTATAGAGAAGCCCAAAAGTGCCTTCTTATTTTTAATGAAAATCATGTAATTCTTGGTTAAGTTCCTTAGCGAAGAAAAAAAAGATGAAAATTTCCCGTTGCCAACAGCCGTGGTAATTGCGTCGGAAGTTTTTTCCTTCTGCACTACACCTTCACCCTTGGATCAAAATATCTGTACAGTATATCTGCTATGGCATTAGCTATCACCATACCTGTTGATATTATAAGAAACAGCGTCATCAGCAGCGGATAATCTCTTTTGATTAGCGCGTCATATGTCAATAAACCGATACCAGGATAAGAAAATACGGTTTCAATTACTATGGCACCCATGAGGACATAGCCAAGCTGATAGGCTATTACCGTTATCATTGGAAGCATCGCGTTTGGCATTGCATGTTTTTTATGGATTTTAGGTTGGTTTAATCCTTTAGCTTTGGCTGTTACTATGTAATCTTCCGTTAATACGTCGGTTAGAGAACTTTTCATGGTTAAAGAGAATGCCGCAAAATCTGTTAGGACATAGGTTACTAATGGAAGAATTAAATGATGAATTTTATCCATTATTGCCATCAGTAAGTTTGGGCCTTCTCCGCCAGCATGACCAAGAGGAAAAATTGGAATCCAAACAGCAAACAGTAACAATAACAAAATGCCTAGCCAGAAGGAAGGAACAGAGTATAGGGTAAGGGAGATTCCGGTCAAGGCTACATCGGATAATTTTCCTCTATTCCACGCGGAAAAACTTCCAATTTTTATGCCTATATAAGCGCAAATTAAAGTGGCGATACCGCAAAGGAAAATAGTGTTTAGTAAAGGATATAGGATGATATCTGATACGCTAGCTCCGGGATGAACCGTAATTGAAGTACCCCAATTTCCTGTAAAGAAATGCCACAAATGAAGTAGAAACTGCTCATATAATGGCCTATCTAAACCATAAAATTCCCGGATAAATTGCACTAAACTAGTTGCTTCAGATCCATGCCCTGGAGTTAATCGTCCAAAACCTGTTTTTCCAAGTAATATTGTGGATGGATCACCCGGCATTATATAAAAAAGAAAGAAAGTGAATGCAACTATGAGAATTATTGTTATGAGAGTATAAGTAACCTTAATAATTATGTAGCGTAACATTCCTTTCAAGTTTCTATAGTCCCTCCGGGTGTGAAGGGAAGAATTAGGTCATTAATAAAAGTATTTCGAAGGCGTAAAGGCGCAAGGAACTCGAGTACCACTATAAAAATGGAAGGGTAGCATGGTTTTTACTTTTTTACTTCTTTTTTCTCTTCCAGAGTAAGAGTCCAGCAGCCACTATGACAATCACTGCCACGACTAGTACTCCTATATACATTGGATCTTCATACCATTGCGGTTGCGGTGTTTCACTAACTTTCGGTGATAGGTCCATGAAAAACGGAGGATTATACCAGCAATGGGAAAGATCTTTTCCGTTTGGAACTTCCCATTCTGTTGGCCACCCTTCAAATCTATCAGTTCTCCATGCTAGTGTCTGATATAGATATGCCAGTATAATATACGGTATTCCTTTTCCCGAGTATGCCCCATAGCCGATACGTTGGCATTCACGAACCAGTTCTTGGCGCTCAGTTAGATTGGTAGTTTGCAGCTGTCTTATCCACAACTCATCATATTCGGGATCAGACCAAAATACGTCACTGTCCAACCCAACCTGATAGCTAGTCAGCAAGGATAGCAGGTATGTTGGATCTGGCGGATCTGCCCAGAAATAAATGAACATGTCAACATCGCTGCTGTATATTCTGTCAACCAGCGTATCTTCATCAACCACGTAAATGTTAATGTATACACCTATTTTCCTACATTCTTCAGCAATATAAAGGGCTATTTGCTGCTCCTCAGTGTATCCCTCTCTTACAAGCATATCAAATTCCAGAGTTGTTCCTTCAGGTGCATATGGATTTTCTGGTCCTGCCGCTCGCACAGAGTGCCCAGGCGTTCCAGTCCAATTGTATCCATTTTCATCTAGAACTTCGTTTGCCAATGTAATGTTATATTCTAATTCTTCTTCAGGTGTTGGCTCATAGTGGTAGAATGGAATATTAGGCGAAATAAGTCCTGATCCTTCAACGGCCAGTCCTCGATAGTATCGTTCAACTATGTAAGTCTTGTTTATTGCATGTGCAATCGCAGCACGAACATTCCAATCCAATCTAAGAGGATTAAGACTTTCCGCTGTTTCATCCATATTAAAGCCAATATCAGTCCAGTAGCTTGTAGACATTAATCCTGCTAAAGTCTCAATATTAGGCGATGGGTTTTCCGTTAAATATATGTAGGCGTCAGGTGAAACCCAAGCTACATCTATGTCGCCACGCTTTAGTGCTTCAACCATAACGCTCATATCATTGTAGAAAACAAATTTCACTCCGTCTATTGCAGCAGCACCTAAATGATAATCGGGATTCTTATAGAGTGTTACTGATTCTCCTTGAAGCCAATCATTGTAAAGTTCTGGTCCAGCTTTAAATGGGCCTGTTCCTATTGGATTACTATTTTCATATGTGCTTTGAGCTTCTTCTGGAGAAATGTTTTCCCATATGTGTTTGGGGAACATTGGGAAGTTCAATGCTTTGTACAATGCTGGCCATTGATATTGGAATTGAATATCAACTGTATAATTGTCAACCTTTGTTACATCTAGAATAAACGAAAGATCTGGATATCCTACCCATGAATCGAACATGTAAATTTCTTCTGTTAAGAAATAATTGATTGTAAATACAACATCATCAGCTGTAAATGGAACACCGTCGTGCCATTTAGCATTTTCATTAAGATGATATCTCCAAAGAGTTTTATTCTCGTTAAGAGCCTCACAGCTTGTTGCCAAATTGGGTTGCGGTTCTAAATGTTCATCAGGCGAGTAAAGTGCATCATAAATTAGACCGTAAAAAGCCCAGCTGGCCTCGGTCCAACCGATGAGAGGATTTAAGGAGTCTATACCATCACCGCACCAGCCAACTTTAACTATGTGTTCTTGCTGTTGTCCCATCACTTGCAAAGAAGTCAACGGAAATGGTAACATAACAGCGATGGCAATCAATGTTAAAACAATTATTATTTTATTCATCAAATAACCTCCATTGTGGAGGGCGTTACTTAAAAGAACTATATAAATGTTAAGAGAAGTTTATTTGAAAATCTTGTAAGAGAGCTCAAGCTGAAAACTAGTGCCTTATGTTAGTTGATTAGGTGGCATGCTACATAGTGTTCTTTTTCAACTTGGAAGAGTTTGGGTTCTTTTTTGCGGCAGATTTCTTTAGCATATTTACATCTTGGGTGGAAGCGGCAGCCAGGAGGAG
>QMYO01000072.1 GCA_003662715.1 Candidatus Bathyarchaeota archaeon
ACTCTTTGTTGCTAGGCGTAGGACTCGGTGTAAGATTTAGCACGAGCCTAATTGTCCAGTTCATTTTGCTTAGTTCTGGACTTATTTCCCTCACTTTATACTCCGCTCTAATAGCGAGCGCTATAATCTTGAAACCAGTAGTAATAGGCATTTACTCTTGGGGCTTATCTAAGGGAAATCCTCCATAGATGTTAATAGATGACTGGACGCTACAAACTGGACTTTTCATTTTTCCATCGTTTCAGCCCTTAAAGAGGAAATAAATAAGAATCCAAGACTCGTAAATGTTAATTCCGGCAAAGCGTATCTAGCATCAATTTTTATAAGGAAATAAGTATCCAAAATAACTTTATTTAGCAATTGAGCATTAGTAATGTGTGAGCAGAAATGAAGAATAAAATGAAAATTTTAGTTGGAATTGATGGCTCAGATCATTCAAAAGCGGCGCTTATGGAAGCTATCAACGTTGCTAAAATTTTTTCAGGATTTATAAAAGTTATTACTGTTTATAAGCAAGGAATGGATAAGGAAGCTGAAAAAGTTCTGGAAGAAGCAGAGCAACATTTGAAAAAAGAAAAAATTGAATATAGTCTGTCATCAATTCTCGGTTCCAATCCTTCCAGAGCTTTAGTAAACACAGCTAAACACGAAAATTTCGACCTAATCGTGGTCGGAAGTAGAGGTTTAAGCAGTGCAGCATCCTTTCTATTAGGAAGCGTCTCTAAACAAGTGGTCACTAAAGCCACCTGCGATGTTCTTGTCGTAAAAAAGTAAAAAAAGGTTCAATCCTTCAACAGTTCTTTTTAGTGCAACAGAGCAAACATAACAATGAGCGGAGCAAACACGGAAGCAACAAGAGACATCACCGTTATCATAGTGTTTAACGACGGACCAGCCGTATCTTTAAACGGGTCGCCCACGGTGTCGCCTACAACCGCAGCCTTATGTGAATCTGAACCTTTACCGCCGAATGCACCAGCTTCAATGTACTTTTTAGCATTATCCCACAGTCCACCCGCATTAGCCATCAACAGAGCAAAAATCAAACCAGAGAATATGCTGCCTCCTAAATATCCGCCTAGCGCTTTTATGCCGCCAACAAAGCCCACGGCCAGAGTGACAACAATCGATAGTACGCTTGGAAGCATCAGTTCCTTCAAAGCTCCTTTTGTGGCAATGTCTACGCATGTTGCATAGTCTGGTCTTGCTCCCTCCTTTCCCTCTCTCAAGCCTGGAATCTCTTTGAATTGCCTTCTAATCTCTTCAATCATTCTAAAGGCATTTTTGCCCACGCCAAGCATCACCATTGCTGAAAATAAGGGCGGCATAGCAATACCTATGAGGGCGCCAGTTAGAACCAGCGGGTTCATCAGGTCAAAGGCGATTGTTTGGCCAGTTAAGTTTTGAACTATTTCTTGATAAGCAGCAAGCAACGCAAGCACTGTTAGTCCCGCAGCTCCTATCGCAAAACCTTTTGTTATAGCCTTAGCAGTGTTGCCCGCAGCGTCTAATCTATCAGCTATGTCTATTACTTCCTCTTCTAGTCCTGACTGCTCCGCAATTCCCTTTGCATTGTCAACGATTGGACCATATGCGTCGCCAGCAACAATCATCCCAACGATGGATAACATTCCAACGGCAGCGATGCCAACTCCATATACTCCAGCGAAGGCATATGCTATTGCTGATGCTATGCCTATTCCGAGAAGTGGTGGAAACATGCTTATCAAGCCATAGGAAAAACCTGTTATTATGTTGATGGCTGCTCCTGTTTGAGATGCCTCTGCAGTTTTTATTACGGGAGCTCTGTCTATGGAAGTGAAGTAGTCTGTTGTAATGCCTATGACGATACCTGCGATTAACCCAACTAATGTTGCTCCCAAGATTCCGTACTCAACTTTTAGATAAATTGTTGTTAATACCATGAATACAGCAAAGATACCGCAAGTTAGGTAGGTTCCCCAGTTGAGAGCCTTCCCAGGATTTCCTCTTTTCCCAACCCTCACCAATCCCACTCCAAGAATAGACGCTAAAATTCCCAGCCCCGCAAATATGAGTGGAAGAGTTGTTTCTATCAGTCCCATGGCTTGTCCTAGTATCATCACTGCTACGATACTGGCAACGTAAGAGTCGAATAAATCGGCGCCCATGCCTGCCACATCACCAACGTTATCGCCAACGTTATCTGCTATCACTGCTGGATTTCTAGGGTCGTCTTCGGGAATACCTATTTCCACTTTGCCCACAAGGTCAGCGCTTACGTCAGCGGTTTTTGTGTATATGCCTCCTCCAGCCTTTGCAAATAATGCCATAGCGCTTGCGCCGAAGCTGAAGCCAAGGACAATTTCTGGGTCACCGGTGAGATAGTAGACAAGGCTTATTCCGAGTAAAGCGAGTCCAACAACAGATAAGCCCATTACAGCTCCACCGCGGAATGCTATTGGGAAGGCTTTGTTTAATCCTTCTTTTGCTGCTTGGGCTGACTTGACGTTTGCTTTGAGAGCAACGGTCATCCCAAAGAATCCTGCTAAGCCTGAACAAATTGAACCAAAAATGTAGGCTACTCCCATAATGGGTCCGTTAGGAAGAAAAATCGCTAAGACCGTGGCTACAATTGCAACGAAAACTGCAAGATACATATATTCTCTTTTCAGAAACGCATTTGCACCTTCTTTTATTGCTTCAGCAATTTCACGCATTTTAATGGTTCCGCTGTTTTGTTTGTTCACGTAAAGGAACAGATAAATCGCAAATGCTATTGAAGCCAAAGCTGCGAATGGCGCAATTGTCCACAATTCCATTTTTATCTACTCCATAGCCAAATGCTCACTCATGAGGTTCTGGCAATAGTGGGTTTAAGTTTTATTGCCGAAGTGTTGGAATATCTAATTTATAAACTTTCGCAAATCAAAATCTAGAACAATGGTGTAGCGTTGGAGTGGATAAGTTACTATCATCTTTTTACAGTTGTAAAATATATTATTGGATGGTTGAAAGAAACATTTTTTTATGAGTAAAGTGGTCTTAAAAGGCTAATGTGACAAATAATAAGAGTGAATAGAGTAGGCGGTTGATGTGAGCCACGAATGGCATGCAATGAAAACGGAGGAGCTCATGGCTACTTTAAAAGCCAGTGAGAAAGGTTTGAGTTCGGAGGAAGCTGAACGTCGACTGCAGGAATATGGACCAAACGAGTTAATTGAGAGAAAAAGAGTAACCGTCTTCCAAATTTTTCTCGGTCAATTTAAGGACATTTTCGTAATCATGCTTCTAATCGCAACCGCCATTGAATTCGGAATTGGAGAAATCGTTGACGGCTCAACTATCGCCGCCATTGTAGCGCTCAACGCAGTAGTCGGTTTTGTTCAAGAATATCGCTCAGAAAAAGCAATGGAAGCCATGAAAAAACTGACAGCGCCCAAAGCACGAGTATTACGGGATGGAAAAGAGAAGCTTATACCAGCCAAAGAGGTTGTGCCCGGCGACATTGTACTTTTGGAGGCTGGAGACCGCATCCCCGCAGATGGTCGACTGCTTGAAGTTGTGGATTTGAAGACTGATGAGGCGGTTTTAACTGGTGAATCAACGCCTGTGGAAAAAATGACTGGGGTTTTGGATGAGAAAACGCCTGTGGCTGATAGAAAAAATTCGGTTTTCATGGCTACTCACGTTACGTACGGTAGAGGAAGAGCAGTAATAACTTCTACGGGTATGAGTACGGAGTTTGGAAAAGTTGCTGAGATGGTTCAAGCTGTGGAGGAGATGGATACTCCTCTCAAGCAGAAGTTGGCAAGTTTCGCTAAAAAATTGGGGATAGTAATTGTAGTTATATGTGCCCTGATATTTGCCATTGAATTGTATGAAATATTTGTTATCGGAGTGGGTATAACCGGTGAAGCCATAACAGATATTATAAAAGCATTTGAAATAGCAGTTGCGCTGGCTGTTTCAGCCGTTCCAGAAGGCTTACCTGCCGTAGTAACAATATCTCTTGCCCTCGGCGCCCGTGAACTTGCAAAACGCAACGCCATAATTAGAAGACTTGCTTCAGCGGAAACTTTAGGAGCTACAACCGTCATCTGCTCCGACAAAACAGGTACATTAACAAAGGGTGAAATGACCGTACGCAAAATCTACACCAACGACAAAATGATTGACGTAACAGGGGTCGGATACGAATCTAAAGGCGACTTTCTCCTAAACGGTACTCGCATAGACCCAAAGGAGAATGCTCATCTCGCTTTGCTGTTAAGGGCCGGCACCTTATGCTCCAATGCCTCTTATGATGGGAAAAACGTGATTGGAGACACCACCGAAGGAGCATTAATTGTAGCTGCAGCTAAGGCGGGAATGACGAAAGAAAACTTAGAGAGCATGTATCCCCGTGTTCAGGAGGTGCCCTTTACCTCTGAGAGAAAGCGCATGACAACAGTCCACAAGTCGCCGGAAGGAAAGATGTTTGCCTATGCTAAAGGAGCCCCTGAAATCGTCTTAGAACGCTGTAGTCATATCCTTAAGGATGGCAAAATAACTAAACTGACTGAAAAAGAGAGAGAACGCATTCTAAGAACAAATGAGGAAATGGCAAATGAAGCCCTACGTGTTCTCGCCGTAGCCTATAAGGAGTTGCCAACCACCACTTCAGAAAAATTTGATGAAGAAAACTTGGAGAAAGACTTAGTTTTTCTAGGTTTGACCGGAATGATTGACCCTCCAAGAGAGGAGGCAAAGGAAGCTAACCGTCTATGTCAGCAAGCAGGCATAAAAACCGTCATGATTACTGGAGACCATAAACTTACGGCGGTGGCTATAGCTAAAGAGTTGGGCATGCTGAAAAGCGATATGACTCTAACTGGTGCTGAATTAGATAATTTAAGTGATGAAGAATTTGAGAAAATAGTGGAAGATGTGACGGTTTACGCTAGAGTTTCTCCGGAACATAAGCTTAGGATAGTTAAGGCGCTGAAAAAGAAAGGACACATTGTTGCCATGACTGGAGACGGAGTTAATGATGCGCCGGCTCTTAAGCAGGCGGATATTGGTGTAGCTATGGGCATCACTGGCACAGACGTGACAAGAGAAGCTGCGGATATGGTGCTGGCAGATGACAACTTCGCCACAATAGTTAAAGCTGTTGAGGGAGGGCGAAGCATTTACGATAACATAAGGAAATTTTCCTTCTTCTTAATGCGTTCCAACTTCGACGAATTAGGCATCATAGCCTCCTTCGCTTTTATGGGTCTAGAACTCCCGCTTCTTCCTGGCATGATATTATGGCTAAACCTGGTTACGGATGGGGGACCCGCTGTGGCTTTGACGATGGAGCCTCCTGAGCCAGATGTGATGCAGCGTCCTCCACGCAATCCAAACGAGGGCGTATTACATGGAAGGTTAGCTTCAATATTGGCTACTTTTACAGCTCAGTTCCTCTTAACGGGAGGAATATTCTACTGGCAATACTATATACTCGGGGAACCTTTGGAATATGCTAGGACTATGGCTTTCATGCGGGCGACGTTGCAGGAATTATTTGTTGTATGGAATTGTCGGTCAGAAAGAAAAAACGCCTTTAGGATTAGTTTCTTATCTAACAAGTTTCTGCTGGTTGCTGTGATTGCTTCTGCTCTATTGACGGTTTTCATACCTTACATAGGACTGTTCAACACTGTTCCCATAACAGACCCCTTCGACTGGATGGTTGTCATAGTAGCCTCTCTTTCCGGCTTGCTGATATTGCCAGAGGTTTTCTATGGGAGAAAGATATGGCGCTGGACGTAACTTTTTCGAAGAAGTAGCTGAAACCATTTAGGGATAGTATCTTCGGATAGTACGTGGGAAGGGAATAGTGTCCATCACGCTTTCCAACTCAAGCATCCACGCAAGCAACCGCTCAATTCCCAATCCAAAACCAGCATGAGGAACAGTTCCATACCTTCTTATATCAATATACCACTCGTAATCTTCCTGTTTCAACCCAAGTTCCTTCAACCTCTCAATCAACTCATCTTTGTCATCAACCCTTGCTCCACCCGTGGTGAGCTCCCCTATCCTTGGAACAATTAGGTCCACTGACATAGCGAGTTCGGGATTCTCTCGGTATGTTTTGCAGTAGAATGCCTTTATCTGCTTGGGGTAAGCATACACGAAAACTGGACCATTAAATTCTTCTGCTAATGCTCTTTCTTCATCGAATCCGAAGTCTTCTCCCCAATTGATTTTAAGCCTTCTCTTTTGAAGTATCTTTACGGCTTCATCATAGGTTATTCTTTTAAATGGTGCATTTATTTTCGCCAATTTTTCAGCGTTCACACCTAACCTTTCAAGCTCTTTTTTGCACTGTTTAGCTACACTATGGCATACATGGCTTACGAGGTCCTCCTCTAGAATCATCATATCATCTATGGTGGCAAATGCTTGCTCAGCCTCTACGTGCCAGTACTCTGTGAGGTGTCGTATGGTTCTGCTTTTTTCAGCTCTGAACGAAGGTGCTATACAATAAACTTTCTCTAGTGAATAAATCAGCGCCTCAAGATGCAACTGAGCGCTCTGAGTGAGATACAGCGCTTTGTCAAAATATTTCAGTCCAAAAAGGGTGGAACCACCTTCACAAGCGCTGGAGATAAACATAGGAGGAGAAACTTCGATGAAGCCTTGTTTTCTGAAAAACTCATGTATAAACTTCAACACTTCGCTTCGTATCTTCATGATGGTGCCCATCCTTTGGCTTCGCAACCATAGATGTCTGACGTTTCGCAGAAACTCTTTGCTCTGGTCTTTTGTTATTGGGAAAACTTCAGCCAGTCCGATGATGTTTATCTGGTCTGTGGATATTTCAAATCCTCCAGGAGCTCGCTTATCGCTTCTCACGGTTCCGCTTAATGTTATGGATGATTCTATTGTGGCTTTTTTAGCGTTAGCCCAAGCAGGGCTTTCTCTCTTCACGGTGCATTGAATGATGCCTGTGGCGTCACGTATTATGAGAAAAACGGTGTCTTTGCTTTCTCGTTTTCTGTAGACCCACCCTCTTATGTCTACTTGTTTACCCTCGTAATTCTTGTCGAAGATGGCTTGGATGGGTATGAAAGGCATGGTTTATCATCCTTCCTCCTAATCTTTTCATGTTTTAGCGTAAATATTTACTCACAACGTATACAGCGCCTTTATGATTCAAACAATAATCATTGACCTTAAAAGTTGTTTGGGTTTCTGTTGAAAATGAAAAAGAGGAAACTAGTTACCGAATGAAAAGAACAGCCTTTTCAGACTTGCAGAGACACACATGACTTAATTGTCTATTCTATATTTTCTCATACAGCCGTAGTGGCGAAAGCTTTTTAGGAAAAAACACGTTTAAGTTGACACTCTAAGTAAAGGTGATTAAAAATGGCAATAAATGTTGCAATCAATGGATTCGGAAGAATAGGAAGACTGCTATACCGAGCAGCCATAGAAACCAAAGCCGACATCAACTTCGTAGCAGTAAACGACTTAACCGACGCCAAGACGCTAGCGCATCTCCTACAAAACGACACAGTCCATGGCAGAGCACCCTTCACCGTCGAAGCCAAAGAAGACGCCCTAATCGTCAACGG
>QMYO01000073.1 GCA_003662715.1 Candidatus Bathyarchaeota archaeon
AGGATGCTCTCAGCTTTTTGCCGACGATATTCTTCAACCTGCCCGTGAGCTACACGGCTTCCGATATACATTATGGCATCCTTAACCGTGTTGATGCCCACAGCTTTTTCAAAAGATAATTCAAGCTCGTTTTGCACAATTGCTTTAGGAGAAACTGCTTCAGCCACTTCTTTGTCAGATTCTAATCCAAGCGCTCGCATCAAAATTACAAAGGGAATTTCCGTGGGCACACCAGGCATTGAAACATAGATGGCGCCGTCCGACTTCATTCGTAACTGAATTCTAGCTCTGAAACCTACGGTGGTGGAAAAAATTTTGGCTTGATAAACAGGCGCTGCTCCACGAGTATCAATATCCACGAGAATACGGTTTGAAGCAAGGTCTTCTAGGGCAACGATGACACGTTCTGAACCATTAACGAGGAAGTATCCACCTATGTCATTTGGGTCCTCCCCATGCTTAATCAACTCTTCAGGAAGAAGCTGAGAAAGAGCGCAAAGCTTAGACTTCAACATCACTGGGAGATTGCCTATCAGAACAAGCTCTGTTTCCATCTCTCTACCATCAATTATCGGAGTCATCTCTATGGAGATAGGTGCAGCATAGGTCAAGTTTCTGAAACGTGCCTCCATGGGATAAATTTCATGTTTTGTACCGTCAACCTCAGTGAGGTAAGGTCCCGTAATTCTTGACTGAGGGTCAATAATCCACACTTGATTGAGTTTTATCTTATAGGGACTTTCTGGAACTTCAATGTTTATTTCGCCAACCTCATCTACAACCTCTTGAAGACCATGCTCCACAAACTCGTTGTAAGAGTCAAGGTGCTGTCTTACTAGTCCCCTCTGCTCGAAAAAGGATTTTTGTAACAGCGATATATCATCCTGTGAGATTTCCAATTCTGTTTAACCACCCTTAAATTTACATTTAATAAGGATATTAAGTAGCATGTGGTTTGGGTTAGGTTCATCCAAACTGTAAGATTCCTCCACTGGGCTGGTGGTCATCCAACCCGAAAAGCCGGGTCTCCAAGGTTGCCCCAGATATTTTAGAGGAGCTAGCAACATAACCACAAAGCCCACTAATAAACTTTACTAAGTATTTTTGGAATATTACATAGTACTCATTTTCTTTTTCTGAACAACATCAGCTCGTCAGGAGTAGTGCAAACGTACTCGAATCCTGCTTCTATCAATTTCCTCGCTTCCTCAGCTGTTTTCGCCACAGTTGAGTGATATTCATCGCTTTCAAAGTTAACTAAGTGAGTGTAGATCAGCGTGTTCTTGATGTTTTTGTGTCCAAGTTTTTGCATGACATAAAGGATGTTTTGGGTTTTACGGTATTGCATGATGGCATACCAGTGGCGGAAAGTGTGAAACGTTATTCTTTGAAGCCGTGGATTCTGCAGTTTCTCTGAAATGCGTTTTCTTTGAGAATGGAAGGTTCTTGAAACTGTTCCTCCTTAGGATTCCACCAAACACTTTAACTCTCGCCAACCCACGGCGATTTTCAATCCTTTAGGCGCAGCGCGCGCAATTGTCAGAGCCTCTTTTGCATGGTACGTTCATGAATCTTTATAGCAGTAACTAGAAAGATGATTGCGAATGCTATAAGAACTATAAGATCCAACTCAATTGGATAATAACTGTTGCCTTGTATAGAATATCTTGCCAAGTCTGTAAAAAATGTTAGAGGAGAGATCAAAGAGATTGTCTTTCCCCAAACTGGTAATTCCTCTATTGGAATGAAAATTCCACTTATGAAAACCAACGGAAATTTGATCATTGACGACAACATCATAACGCTGGCTGGAGTGTCCGTGGGAGGATATGCTGATAATAATATGCTAAAAGATGCGAAACAAAACGTTGCAAGAATAATCCCAAGTCCAAGAAGCAAAGGATTCGCTATTTCAACACCAATAAACAATCCAACAAGAACTGGAAATACAGAAACAAGGACTCCGAAAAGGAATGAGGAAAACACATCACCGAGGAAGATTGTCCAGATAGAAACGGGGGAGGATATGAGTCTTTCTAAGGTTTTTGCTCTTGCCTCCCACGGGATAATTGCAGGTCCAACAGAAGTAGCCGTGAAAAAAGCAGTCATTCCAAGCAATCCAGGTATAAGAGCTTCAGCAGATATGTTTCGCCCTATGTAAAAGGATAGAAAAAGAAAGAAGGGTACTAAAAGACCAAAAATGATGACTGGTCCTTTAGAATAATAGATTCGTACGTTCTTTTTGGCGATTGCAAAAGACCGCTTGAACTGTTCCCAATAAATATTACTTTCCATAAAAATATCCCTCATCTTAACTTTCTTTCACAAGTTTAAGAAATACATCTTCCAAAGTAGGTGCCAAGGTATTGAGGGAAATTATTTTAAGTCTTTTTGAGTACGCAAAGTCAACAAGTTTATTTATTACCACACTTGGCTCGTCTACGTAGAGTCTTATTTTATCTCCAATCTTTTTTGTTTCATTAACACCTTCAACTTTCGACAAATCTTCAACACTTACTGCTTTGTTGAAACTGATTTCAATCAACTGTAATCCGCTACTTCGCATTCGAAGTCTTTCTGGGCTATCAATTGCTGCAATTTTACCATGGTTGATAATTGCTATCCTATCGCAAAGCTGGTTAGCTTCCTCCATGTTATGTGTCGTCAAGAACACGGTTGTGCCGTTTTTATTGAATCCCCGAATCATGTCTTTTATTAATCGTTGACTTTCAACGTCCAAGCCAGAGGTTGGCTCGTCTAAGAAGAGGATTTGAGGCTCATTAATCAATGCCATGCACAATAGTAGTTTCTGTTTCATTCCTCTTGAGAAACCTCTAACAAGGTGATTCCTTCGCTCGTATAATCCAAATTCTTTCAGAAGCTCGCTGGCTCTTTTCCGCCTCCGCTTCTTAGGAACTCCATATAACTCTCCAATTAGCATGAGGTTGTTCCAAGCTGAAAGATCCACGTAAGCATTCGCCATTTCAGGAACAATCCCCATCAACTGTCTAGCCTTAAGACTTTCTCTCAGAATGTCGTAACTCAAGATTGAGGCTGTACCTTCATCGGGTTTAATTACACCGGTGAGCATTCGAATTGTAGTGGTTTTACCTGCAGCGTTAGGTCCTAAAAAACCAAAAATTTCTCCTTTCTTAACCTTAAAACTAATGTGGTCAACAGCCACCAACTCGCCAAAATGTTTTGTCAGATTTGAAACTTCTACCGCATTTTCAGTGGTCGTGATCGGACACCTCTGGCAAATCCGTTAAGAGGTTAATTTTACACGCGCGTGTGGAACAAGAGTTTGAACGTTGAAATGAAAAGTAAAACCGTACATTTTCGTCACTAGAATGAAATAATTTTGTCTGATTTTTCTACGATATTCATTAAATCTTGCATTGCAGATATTGGGCAAACTGTAGAGCCTTCTTTATGTCTTGATTTTAGGCAAGTTCCACAAGCAAAGATTTCACCGCCACAATTCAGGAATTTCTCTATTTGTTCGTTAACATTGAATTTTTTGTCATTAATTTCTTCGCACTCAACACCTTGTTCTATGTGCATTTCTCGACCTCTACATCTATATGAATTTTTATGGTTTTGTTGCATTGTGGACATAGCACAATAAATGTTCGTCTTGTCATTCACCGTATCCCTTCTCTCATTCTTTCACTTTTTCACTTTGGACTTATTATTGCTATTTTCATAACTCAACACATTGTCAATTATAAATTTGAATTCTATATAAATCGTTTAGATGTGTGCATGAAATTTCCAAACTCATATAAGTTTCCAACACTGTTCATCACAAAAGCCTGAGGAAATGCCTCAGCTATTGCAAAAATTCCTCTCCAACCAGTGCAATGGGAAGGGACCAATAATTCTGGTTTCAGGCGTTCTAACTCTTTAACCGTTCTATCAATTCTAGGTTCATACTCTTTTCCCGCCAAATGGAAACCCCCCATTATTGCATGAATGCGACTAACCTCAGTAATTTGCTGCGCGTAAAGTGTAGTATTGATGATGCCAGCGTGGGCACATCCAGAGATCACCAACAAGCCTTTTCGCTTTATGTTAACTACGATTGCTCGGTCGTCTCGAACCAACGGGTCAGGTTGCCACTCATCGCCAACTAGAACTCGTTGCTGGGGAAAACCTTTCTCGAAGTCTGTTTTGCGAGGAATTTCTCCTGTAACTAGCACTGTATTGTCAGCAAGTAGGTAGGGCTCCCTTGTCTTGATGCATTTAGCAGGCTTCATTCTGTTTTCAGAAGGAAACTCTGGATATTTTCTTATTGTCCCATCTTGATTGGCTACGCCTCTGATTCTGAACATATCTTCATGTACGATGATTGGTAAGTCTTTTTTGTTTATGGTTCTGATGACCTTCAGCAATCCTCCAAAGTGATCATAATGACCATGAGAGAGAACGATGGCCTCAACTTCTGTGAGGTTTAATCCCATTCTCCTCGCATTGGTTACAACTCCTTCCGGGCTTATCCCTGTATCAAACAGGATGTTGTGAGATTTTCCGTTGCAGAAAACTCGTATCAACATTGAAAAACCGTGTTCAGCAAAGGGAAGGCGAAAATGTTTTTTCACCCACTCCTCGCCCATACGATCTCTTGTCCACTTTCGAACGTTTTGGATTCCTCTCTTTTTTATTGTGGATATGAAATCTACCGTGTTATCCATTATGCTTATTATTTCTGCACCATCAACTTCTCTGAGTGTGACTGCTAGGTTACCCATTTTTTAACACTCCTACAGCGTGCCTTTGTAGTAACTCATTGCTGGGCATCCAACGCATTTTTCCGCTTGATATCTACTGCAAGGTCTGCAGTCAACATTGCATGGAGTAGCTGTTTTCTCTTTATGCGTGAGACGTTCTCTTATAGGCAAAAAAGGAGAATAATAGACTTTGCCTATCGGATAAAACTCGGATCTTCGGATTCCTTCGCTACTTCGCAATGAACACTTCTCCATTGATATGCTTTCTAGGGTGTCTTGATCCTCTGCCACTACGAGGGCGATGAGATTGTATCCGCCCAGTGTGGTGAAGATGCGAACCACTCTTGGGCAGTCCTTGAAGCGTTCCAGAAGTTTTTGCATCACCTCAGCGCTTTCCATTTCAAGTAACACGATGGCCGCGCAAAGTTTTAATGGCTCTATGTTGACTAAGGCTGAAACTCTGATGATGTCTTGCTCAAGAAGCTTCTTCAACCTCTTCTTGACTCCCATGCTTGTGTAACCAACGATTTTCCCTAGCTCTTCAAGGGTTGTTCGTCCGTCCAACTGAAGTTGCGAAATTATCTTCCGATCGATGGCGTCCAAATAGGCCACCTGTTTATTTTATAAACATAACTGTTAAATATAGTTTATGTACTAAACAATCTGAGACAAAAATCACATATAGAATAGTTATCTTGCCATAAATGTAAGGAAGAAGGCTCATGAACGAAAAACATGGTTCCCATTCCAGGTCTAATGCACGCGTTGATGCAATACAACAGGCCTACGAAGAAGAGAAACAAAGACTCAAAGCCAGAATGAGCAAAATCAAGCACAAGATAGCGGTGATAAGCGGTAAAGGCGGAGTAGGTAAGAGCACCGTGACCGTAAACTTAGCAATAGCCTTCGCCATGCACGGTTATCCCTATGACATAGGCATTCTTGACGCAGACATAACAGGCCCCTGCGTGCCGAAGCTCATGGGCTTACATGGACAGAGACTTCAGACAGGTCCTCCAGGCATATTTCCTGCAAAAGGTCCTCTGGGAATCAAGGTGGTGTCCATGGACTTTCTGCTTCCAAGCGAGGAGTCCCCGGTCATATGGCGAGGTCCCTTAAAGATGAAAGCGATTAACCAGTTCTTGTCAGACATCGTCTGGGGAGAACTCGAATTCCTCTTCATTGATCTCCCTCCAGGAACCGGCGATGAGCCACTGAGCATTATGCAACTCATCCCTGAGATGGATGGGGTGGTGATAGTTACTATTCCCTCGGAGGTTTCACAGATCGTAGTTAAGAAAGCTGTGACCTTCTCTAGGAAACTGAACATCCCTGTTATCGGCATCATCGAGAATATGAGTGGTTTCGTCTGCCCAAAATGCGGCGCGGAAACTAACATTTTCAAGGTTGGAGGTGGACAGAAAATAGCCGAAGACCTAGCAGTTCCTTTCCTCGGAAGCATACCGATAGACCCTGAAATTTGCCAAGACTCTGACGATGGAATGCCCTTCATAATCAACCATGCAGACTCTCATTCTGCAAAAGCGTTTAGAAGCATTGTTGAAAAAATTGAGGCATTCCTAGAAAAAGACGTTAATGGAGGCAAAAGTTCTTCGCCCAATTCGTTGAAAGCAAAAAAGGAGGTGACTGGATGAAAATATGTGTAACTGCAACTGCAGGTAGCTTGGATGCGCAGGTAGATCCAAGATTTGGCAGATGCTCATACTTTATTATAGTGGATTCGGAAACCATGAAGTTCGAGGCAATTCCAAACATCGCATCTGGCGCGATGGGTGGTGCCGGAATTCAGGCGGCACAAACAATAGCAAGCAAAGGCGCCAATGTGGTTTTAACAGGAAATGTAGGACCAAACGCGTTCCAAGCTTTGTTCGCCGCTGGAATTAAGGTTGTGACAGGTGCTTTCGGAACTGTGAGAGAGATTATTGAAAAATACAAGAGAGGCGAACTGAAAGAGACCAGTACACCGACTGTTCGTGGACATTATGGAATGGGTATGGGCAGAGGGCGTGGTTGGAGAGGAGAGTAATAGAGTACTTAACTTCAAGAGGAAATGCTTCACAACTTCAAAAATAGGGGAGGTGATGGAATGAAAACCAGAATTGTAATTCCTGTATCAAGTGAAGGCGGCTTAAACGCTCGATTATCAGAGCATTTTGGAAGAGCTCCCTACTTTGCTGTCATTGACATCGATGAAAAGAGTCATATTGTAAACCAGCAAATAGTGCCTAACACAAGTGAACACTTCGGAGGCGTAGGACGACCGCCTGACCGTATCTTACAATTCAAACCAGACGTGCTCATTACATATGGAATGGGGCCAAGAGCTTTAGCTATCTTTCAAGATGCAAGAGTCGCAGTGTTAAGGGCTAATGCAAACACTGTTAGAGATGTAATCACGGCATATAATAAAGATGAACTAGAAGAGTTAACAGAAGGTTGCCATCACGCCCGCCATCGATAAGCGAACTTCTGATAATTAAACCAATTCATCGAGGCGATGCGCGTGAAGGTATCAAAGAAGTTGACAAAAGAGGACTTCGAGTTATTAAGGGAAGCTGGCTATTCAGATAAAGCCATAGAGCTTTATGAGAACGGGGTTAATCTGGGCTTTATAAAGAACCCAGATGTTGCCTTTACTTATACTGGTCCTTGCGGAGACACCATTAAACTCTATTTGAAAATGAACCATAACGGCATAATAGAAGACGCAAAGTTTCAGCATTGGGGCTGTCCGGGGTCAGCCGCCTCAGCATCCATGATAACGGAGCTTATAAAAGGA
>QMYO01000074.1 GCA_003662715.1 Candidatus Bathyarchaeota archaeon
AAGGAAGAAAGTCTATGGGAAATATGAGGGTTGGCAAATAACCGACAAAAACATATGTAATTATGCCCCATACCGCAGCTTTAAGAACGTTCGGAATCATTTTCTTTATGAGTGTTTTCTTGCTGTTTTCTTTAACCATATGGTATCCACTGCTCCGCCGTAAACATAGGAGATTCAAAAACTAAATGTATCCTTCCGCTCTCCGTTAGTTTCGAGAGGTCTCCAGTGCTGAGGTACATTTCAACCTGTCCAACATATCCATGGTATGAGGGCACGTCTAAATCGGTTTGTCCAGACGTTACCAGCTTATCTATATCATTGTATACTTCTAATTGTATTGTTCCTACCACGTCAAAATAGGAGTGATTTTCAAAGCTTAAGGGTATAACCACTTTGCTGTGAGTGCTGTTGTAAGGGAGAACAGAAATTTCTCCTATAGAGAGGTTAGAGAAGGGTGCTCCCCAAGGAATTGTCATGTTAATGGACATTTGAACAGGAATTGCATACGCAAAATTCAATGATATAAATGCGTCTAACTCAAAAGAGCTGTCGTTAAATAAAAATTCAGTATATCCCGTAAACAAGTCGTTTAGGTCAATAGAGATGTTGTGCGCTGTCTCAACGTTGCTTCCACTCGCTACTAAAGGAACAAAAGTTTCGGACAATGCCAGTAATGTTCCATTATAATTTGTTACATGCGTCGTAACATTTAGTTCAGATATATCGTAATATCCTCTATTGTTAATGAAGAAAGGCAGCGACAACACTACATCTTCATTTGATGAAAAAAATTGAGCTTCCTCAAAGCCTATGCCCAAATTCATAACCGAGTAAACAGCAGTAACCGAAAAAACGATTGTCAGCACCCACAATATGAGTATCGCTATGGACAGCGCCCTTATGGCTTGTTTCATTTGTCTTTCTTTCCCTTCACTTTCGTTGAAGGTTGCCTAGCAACACCGGATTTTTTAGTTACCGGCTTAACTTCTGGCACAGGTTCTGTCTTAACTTCAGGAGTGGTTTCCCGCTTAGGCGAAGTTAGAAGTTGCACACCCCTTATTGTTATTATAGAACCAATCCATCCCATTATGCCGAGATATATTGCTCGAATGCATGCCTCGATTAGTGGACCTAAAGCCTCACCGAAAAGGTCTACGATTCCCGAAGTAGAGATGATGCTGAAATCTTCTTGGAGGAACCAGTAAGCGTTAAGAAATGTGAATGCTAACAGAATTACACCTATGAGTAAAATAGCGAACCTTGGAGCTTCAGACTTACTTATCATCAAACTAAACCTCCCTGCGTAAAATAAGCATTGGATGAAGAAACATATTAAAACTTATGTACCACTAAACAATATTTCCTCTAACTATCTATGCTCCACAACCAAAATTATCAGAGTTTCTTTTAAATATACAAACTCATTTATTGAGCTAGAAACCAAACGTGTTCATTAAACTGTGAAGAGGTGGATGTATTGAAAAGAATAACCTTTGGAACCGACGGTTGGCGCGGAATAATCGCTCAAGATTTCACATTCGACAACGTTAAGGTGGTTGCCCAAGCCCTAGCCGACTATATGAAAGCCAAAGGTTTAAGCCAGAGAGGCTTTGTTGTTGGCTACGACACCAGATTTCTGTCAGACAAGTTTGCCAAAACCCTCGCAGAAGTAATAGCCAGCAACGACATCCCTGTTCTTTTAGCCTCTAAACCAGCCCCTACCCCCATGGTATCCTTCACAGTAAAGAACCGCAATGCAGGGGGAGGAGTAGTCATAACAGCCAGCCACAACCCGTCAGAATACAATGGAATCAAATTTAAACCCGAATACGGCGGCTCAGCCCTCACTCACATCACAAAAGAAATTGAGAAGCTCCTATATCAGAATCCAGTTAAGCATGATGTGGAAAAAGCAAAAAGATACATTAGAGAAACTGATTTTGAAACCGCATACTTAGACAAAATAAAAAAGCTAGTAGACCTCAAACTCATTGGAGAAGCAAGTTTCAAAATTATAATCGACGCTATGCATGGTGCTGGAAACAGAATTATCGAAAGACTGCTGTCAGATGCAAAATGTCAGGTAGAAACCATTCGTTCTAAACCGAACCCAACGTTTGGCGGAGTAAAACCAGAGCCTATTCTTCAAAACCTGCAACCCCTAATTGATGCTGTAGCTAGACAAGGCGCAGACATCGGACTAGCCACAGATGGAGATGCAGACAGAGTTGGGGCTGTTAACTCTAAGGGAAGATTCATCTCACCACACGAAGTTTTCGCATTACTCATTTTGCATCTACATCAGAATAAAGGCTGGAATGGGGGAGTAGTTAAAACCGCATCCGTGTGCAACATCGTGTCTAACGTAGCAGATAAACTTGGTTTACCCGTTTACGAAACAGCAGTGGGCTTCAAAAACATATGTGAACTCATACTTAAAGAGGACATCCTAATCGGCATTGAAGAAAGCGGGGGCGCAGGCTTCAAAAATCATGTGCCCGAAAGAGATGGAATCTTAGCATCTCTCTTTATCTTGGAAATGATGGCGATGAAGAAAAAAAGCTTTGATGAACTCCTGATGGAGCTAACTAACGAGTTTGGCGAGGTACACTATGACCGAATCGACCTACAATACGAAAAACCCGATAGAATGACGTTGATTCCTAGTCTGCAAGCACAGCCTCCACAGCAAATATGCGGTTTGAACGTGGAGAAGATTAGCACATATCTGGGAGTTAAGGTTGTTAACGGAATTAAGTTCCATTTCGCCGACAAGAAAAGTTGGCTCTTAATAAGAGCTTCGGAAACAGAGCCGCTTATGAGGATTTATGCTGAAGCAGCGAATGATGAGATGGTGCAAAAATTGTTGAATGAGGGTCAACGGTTACTGAAAACTGTGGCTAAGGATTAACGGAAACAGCTTCTCTTCTTTTTTAAGGTGCGAATCAAACTTGACGCTTCCGAAGCAGATTTTGCATAAGCAACCTTTTTCACTTTCTCCAAAATCAATCGGGCTTCACAGCGAGGGCATCTTCTAGTTTTCTGAGTAGTTTTTGCCAACAGCAATTGTCCACACCTATAGCAGAGAACCACCAGATACATTCAATCACGCTCCAACTAGGCGAAAAGCTTTTCCTCAATGTCACGTTTAACTGCTGTAAGAGGATGCTAATAAATGAGTCGTGTTCCCCTCATCGACCTTACAATCAAGTTTTTCAGACAGAACGGCTACAAGATAGAAAAGAACGCAATTTTAGAGGGATTCTCAGGACTCCCACACAGTTTTGACCTCGTCATCCGCAAAGGCGAGAAAAGACAACTGGTTTGGGTTAGAGACTGGAAACGAACAGTTGGCGTAAACATGGTGATAAACATGGACAGAGCTTCAGAAGACGTTGGCTTTCCAAATCCAATAATGGTCTCTGAAAAGTTTAGTGGACACGCCAAAGCATACGCCAATCGCCGAGGCGTTACCCTCCTTACAAGACGTCAGATATTGCGGAGACTTGGATAAACTAAAAACCTTTTAGGAATTCGTCTAATCGTCCTTCTTTTTCCAGTTTTCCCAGCCAGTCCACTATGCCTACTCTACATTTTCTTTTCTTCTCCAAAACCGCATCTATCTCCTCCACCACCTCTTCTATTGTTTTGCCACTAGCATCTATCTCACACACTTTGTTTGCGCCGCAGACCCGCACAGCATCCCATAAACAAACATCTAAAATTTCAGCGGCAAGGTTTTCCCCAAGTTTTTTTTCACTAAACCCACGGTTTTCCATTATCTCCTTCAACTCTTCAGGGTCTCGTCTTAAAACGAAGGCTAAGTAAACGTCTTTGGCTGGCAAAACATTCATTGAGTAATGACCATCAATTACAATGTCTTGCTCATAACTTTTTATGATGTCTTGCACCCGCTCTGAAACCTTCTCCATGTCAACGATTAGTGTTTCTCTAACTTTGTCTACTCCACTGATCAGTCTTTCTTGCTTAACGAGCTTCGACAAATCAATGTGGATAGCCTTTAGTTTAGAGGCTAAGGATTGAGAGACCGCGGTTTTTCCCACTCCCGGCGTGCCCGTGACTAAAATTATTCGCTTAAACTTGTTTCACCCATTCCTACTTTACCTCTTTGTTTGTGATAAGAATTTTCATATGGCGCTCCTTTAAAGAGAAAATATGCCAGATAGGAGAATCCCCAAAGAAAGGTACTAAACACACGATGTATGATTTTCGCTGCACATATCGTTTCATCTATAGCTAGCGTAGTGGATGCGGTAAAAGCTTTAACACTTAAGTACTTAAACCAATACACTTATAAGCGACTAAGCACATAGTATAATATGCGGATAAGCAAATTGAGATGAAAAGAAATGATAACAAAAATAAAGAAAACACTGGACATCTGGCAATTTGCCTATTGGAAAAACATCTAGCACGTGCGAATCGTGTAAAACATTAACATAGTTTGGTGATTCAAATGGGCAGAATCTGTGTAGATATCCCAGATGACCTAGAAAAGAAGCTTAGGTTAAAGGTTATCGAGAGATTTGGCGGAAAAAAAGGCGATCTATCTAGAGCCGTTGAAGAAGCTGTAAAAGAATGGGTTACCAAAGAAAAATGAATACTGAAGAGTGAAGATGATTGGTGGATTCTAAGAAGCGACGTGAAGCCAAGGCTGCGACGCAACGAAAAAGGAAGTTTAAGAGAAAGAAAAGACGGCACTAACCAAAAGCACTTCCTACCTACAACTCTAAGAGTTTCCAGACTCTCAATGTCTCATTTGTTTTTCGCATGGTCTCTACCAGCGTCTCATAACAAAATCGTAAGCACAACTACAAGAGCATAGCAATTATGTAATTTAATCGAATAATGTAGTTTCTGCTTTATGGTCATGATAAATATAAGAATCAACGGATTCTCTATTCTTTCAACCACTTCTTATGCAGACAATCTAATATTTTAGGGCAACTCAGACATACATCAGGGACAAAACTGTCTCTTGGTCGACTTCTTAAATATCCGAGATGATAAGGACATCCTGGAGGACCTGGTTCCTTTGTAGCTTCAGCGGGAATTTCTTCTGGACTCTCAGGAACCTCAGAGATGGGCTCTGGAGACTCTATTGGAACAGCTTTCGGAGTTTCTAGAGGTTCTGTCTCAGGAGTTTCTGCTGATGTTTCTTCTGGCAACTCGGCTGGTTCTGCTTCTGAAGTTTCGATTGGAAGAGTTTCCTGTTTCTCTTCGGCTTCGGGTATGACCTCTGGAGCATCAGCTGGTGCGTTTTGCAGTTCTTCGGGTAATTTTTTTAGAAAGGTTGCTTTAGTGTCTTCAGGGGCTTTCACAGGCTTTTTCTTTGGTTTTTTTCTAAGTTTTGTGGAAGCTACTTCAGGTTTTGTTTCTAACTTAATGGCTACTATGTAAAAAAGAAGAATTATGAGGGCGACTACTATGAGGGCTGTTAAGAAGAGGGTCTCTATTCCGAGATTAAGCATTAGTCTTCACTTATAATATCGCTTGTTGTGCTGTGGCTAAAATAGATTGTGAATTTAGCATTCAGATACATAATTCTTAAGCTACGTCTTCGAACTGTTCTTTTCTTAACGCTCTGTTCATTCTCCACATTCATTTCATAATAGAAGCTCTTCTAGTTCCAAATTTAATTAGTACATAACAATATCCTATATTTTTGAAAAGCATCATCTATTATGTTGGTCAGGAAAAATGAAGGCTCTGCCAAGAAGATTTTACACGCGGAATACACTCATTGTCGCAGAGGAACTGCTGGGAAAACGTTTGGTTAGATATATAGACGGGAGCGAGATGATTGGAAGAATCGTAGAGGTAGAAGCCTATGGAGGTAGCGATGACCCTGGAAGCCACGCATGTCGCGGAATGACTCCTAGAAATCAATTAATGTTCAGAGAAGGAGGCTTCGCTTATGTTTACTTCATTTATGGAAAGCATTACTGTTTTAATGTAGTAACTGAAAAACGAAATGTTCCCGGCGCTGTTTTAATCAGAGCTTTAGAGCCCATAAAGGGAATAGAAACTATGAAGAGAAATAGAGGAATCCACAGCGTACTTAATTTAACAAACGGTCCAGGCAAGTTAGCGGAAGCCATGAAAATAACAAAGAAGCAGAATGGTTTAGACCTAACAAAGAGCAAAGAACTGTTCATCTGCGAGTCAGAGGAGAAAGAGGAGAGATTTGAGATTGTGTCTACAAGGAGGATTGGAATAAAAGTTGGCGTTGACAAGCCTTGGAGACTTTACATAAAGAACAATAAGTTCGTTTCAAGGAAGTAAGATATGCCTTCATCTGCATTGTTTTCTGTTAATTTCTTAATTATGTAAGTTGACGTAAACTCTCAGCGATGACTCCTCTTCTGTTTAAATTGTTAAGCATAACGTTAATTCGATAACGGCTCTTCAATGTTCGCATCACCTGTGCCGCAATGTAGCTTGGACGCAGCAAGAAATCGTAAAAATACTCACGAATCATCTGCTGAATCTCTTCGTATGGAACAGCGTCAGAAGAAACTTCAGACACACAAAGTCCGGTCTCCCAGTATTTATCAGCGTCTATAACTCCTTTCATGACAAGCTCATCCCAAAGGTCTGTTCCAGGAAAAGCTCCCAAAATGTTGAATTGTGGCACATCTAATTTTAGATGTTGTGCAAACTTTAGGGTGTTCTGTATTTCCTGCCTCGTCTCGTTTGGTGCCCCAACTATGAACGAGCCCACAATAACATCTACCCCCGCTTTTCTAGCAGCGCTAACTGCGGCTTCCGCCTGCTTAGGAGTTGTTTGCTTATTAAAATAGTCCAAGACCCATTGATTGGCACTCTCAATTCCAAAATACATCATTATACAGCCTGCCTTCACGCTTTCCCGCAGCATTTCATAAGAACAGTGGTCAACGCGCGAGTCACATATCCATTGTATATCCATCTTCTCCTTTCTGACCTCGCGGCAGAACTTTCTCACTCTTTTCTGGTTTAGAGCGAAGTTATCGTCTACAAAGAGAAACTGCCTATAACCCTCACTCACTAACAGACGCAGTTCTTCCAAAATGTTTTCCACGGACCTAGGTCTCCAGATGTTCCGAGCGAACTTACGACATCCACAAAAGCGGCAGCGAAAAACGCATCCGCGAGAAGAGATGATGCTAGTGAACTTTTTGGGAGCAACGTTGGCTCCTACAATTGTTGAATGGTACTCAGCGTCTAATAGTTCGCGGTCAGGGAAAGGTAGGGAATCGATGCTTTTAAGTAATGGGCGGTCAGGCGTTGAGACGATTCGATTTTTCTTTTTAAAGGTGATGCCCAACACTTCTTTGAGGTTGCCTTTTCCCTCTAAACACTTCGCAAGTTCGAGACATGTTTGCTCGCCTTCACCCCTAACAATCACATCCACAAAAGGATAT
>QMYO01000075.1 GCA_003662715.1 Candidatus Bathyarchaeota archaeon
AGCGTTTTTTATGAATTCCTCGAAGTTGTAAGAGTTTAATGGACTCACAACGCCTTTCGTTTCCTTTTTTCTTTCCATCATTTCCTTCATCTTCTTTATCCGTATTCTTTCAAGTTCTTTGTCTTCCGACATTTATGGTCTTCTCCCAACACAACATTCTCGGATTGTATTATTCGCTTTGCATGCACAGTTCAATAAAGGTTTTGGAATCTGATTGGAGCCCCGAGCGGGATTTGAACCCGCGACCTACGGCTCTCCTTCGTATAGGGTACAAGGCCGTTGCTCTAGCCGCTGAGCCACCGGGGCCCTATTTACATCCTTCGAGTTGTGTTAGGTCTTTTAAAAATTTGGTGCCTGGGGCTAGTTTAAACTCTTGATATCCATTTCGTTTTAATCTCTTGTATGGATTTGATGTGAGGGTCGTCTGTAAGGCACACAGCGTTTAGAGATAAGCTTGTGGCGGCTATTATGCTGTCGGCCATTGGAGTTTTGTATTTATACCTTAACTCCGCCGAATTTTTTGCGATATCTGAGTCAACGTTTATCACTTTGAAATCTTTTTCCAGTAGATTGGTTCTTAAAATGGCTGTTTGTCGTCCTTCTTGTTTAAGTGTTAGTTGATATATTTCATGGATCACGATGGCGGAAATATATTTCTTTTTTGTTCTTCTTATTTCTTCTTTAATTCTTTGAAGAACCTCTTTGTTTTTTGAGTAATAGTGTTCAATGAAAAATCTAGTGTCGTAAACTGTTTTCGACATCTTCTTCCCTTATTTTGTCTAAGAGTTTCTTCATTTGTTCTGGAGTGGCGTATTTTGCTCCTGAACCAGCGAGGTCGATTGTTGTTTCTTTGGGTTTAAAGAGGATTCCTTCTTTGGTTTCGATGACTTCTAGTCGAGTTCCTTCCTCAATTCCATATTTCATGCGAAGTTTAGCGGGAATTGTGGTTTGGCCTTTTCTAGTTACTACTACTTCATATTCCATACTGAATCCCAAGTACTACATTTGCAATGTACTACATATAACTCTTTCCCCTTTAGCATAACTTAACTCTGACGCCTCTGATCGAAGAGCCTCGTTAAAACATTATGGTGCCGGGGGCGGGATTCGAACTCGCGACTTCTGGGCGTGGCCCCATTATTTTTTGCTCTCCAGATTATGAGTCTGGCGCCCAAACCAGGCTAGGCTACCCCGGCTACATTCAATAACAATACACAGCACAAATTTAACTATTTATCCCCAAACACCATTATGCCGAAAAGGAATGTAGAGCAGACTAGTCAGCTATAACCCGGAACACGCCTAAAAATAGTGAAACCTATGTTAAAAATCTAGGGGGTGTAGAGATAGACCTCTATTTTCTCTCCAACCTCATAACGCCGTCTGACTTACCCAAATAGACAACATCCGCCATGCTCATAAACAACCCGGTTTCAAGGACGCCGGGAATCAGCTTAAGCGCAACATCCAACTTATCCAAAGCATCAACCGACTCGAACTCAACATCTAAAATGAAGTTTCCATTATCCGTAACTACAGGTCCAATCTTTCTGTTTCCCTCTCGCAAAACAGGCTTTCCCCCCAGCTCCTTTATCCTCGCTATAACGGTTGACAGGGCGAAAGGCAAAACCTCTAGGGGTATAGGCTGGCTTGTTCCCAATTTTTCCACCAATTTTGTTTTGTCCGCTACTATCACGAACTGTTTAGCCGCTGAGGCAACAATTTTTTCTCTCATCAATGCTCCACCCATGCCCTTAATTAAATTCAAATCTCTATCAATTTGGTCTGCTCCATCAATTGTTAGGTCCAGCTTAGGGTGTTCATCCAGCGTTGTGATTGGGATGCTGTGATTTACTGCCAGCATTAAGGCTTGATGAGAAGTTGGCACTCCCAAAACTTGTAAGCCTTCTCGTTTAATTCTCTTTCCTATCTCTTGAATAGCATAGGCAACGGTGGTTCCGCTTCCCAACCCAACAACGAAGCCTTCGCGAACATGTTTCACTGCTTCTAAGGCTGCTCTCTTTTTTGCGTCTTCTCTCCAGTCCACGTTTTCACGCCTCAACCTCGATTTGTCCTAGTCTCTCCAAAACCTTTTCCACTTCAGCTTTAATCTCTTCAATTCTCTTTTCAGCCTCAGTTTTTTTTGGAGGAGCACGTTTGCGAACTTTTTTCACTTCTCGGGTAGGAGGCGCAGCCTTTGGCGGTGCTGGCGTTGGAACAGGCGCCTCTATTATTGGCTTGACTTTGACGTGTGCTCTTAACTCGCTGATTTTTCTGTTAACTTCATCGAAGCGGTCGCTGAACATTTTGATGAGGTCTTCTTGCATCGTTTCCAACTCGTGTAAAGCCACCACCGCCTCGCTTTTTGAAATGAGGTCTTTAATTTTCATCATTCTCTCCTTGTATTTGCGTGCTAGGCGTTCTCGCTCTTCTTCACTTATCTTTCCTTCAGCTTGCGCCTCGTAAAAGCGGCGAATGGCATAGCTAAGGACTTCTCTCTCAATATCCAACGTTCTTAGTCTTTTCTTTGCTTTTTTAGTCTCTTCAGAGGTCACGGTGCGCTCTATCTTGAAGGGCAACTTTTCTACAGGTTCAAACTCTGCTAAAGTCTCTTTTTCTTTGCCTTTTCCCCTCATGGCGAGAAGTAAGAATAAAGCCACTGAAACTGCTGCTATTGTGATGGTTATGTACGGCCAGGGCTCAGCCCCTAAAACCACGTTAACTCCCTCGTTGTCATCATGGTTTGTTCTTTTGTGGTATATAAGTTTGAAGAATGTGGAGCCTCGGGCGGGATTTGAACCCGCGACTTCCGCCTTTTTGGACTATACCAAGGCGATGCCCTAACCAGCTAGGCCACCGAGGCTTTTTAGATATAGGTTTTAGAGTTTTTCGAGGTTTAAAGGATTTTGTTGAAGACGCTTTTTTAGAAATGTTTAATTTAACTTTGTCTTTTACATGGATGTGTACGAGTATTGGGCGGGGGTGTCCGAGTCTGGTCAAAGGAGACAGGCTTAGGACCTGTTGGCGTAGGCCTGCGCGGGTTCAAGTCCCGTCCCCCGCACCACAATGCGCACACATCTATTGTCAAACCTAAACGCGAACAAAACATCTCTATCTAAACGATGCATTCCGAGGCATTTTTTGTCTGATAGCAGTCTCTGGTTTTGTCTTCTAATGACAAAACTTATAAAAAGATTCCAAAATAACCTTAAGTCACGAAAAAGAAAAAAGGTCTCTTTCTTGAAGGTGAAAAAATTGGTGACAACAGAAGAAATAGCCCAATATGCCTTCATGGCTTTCGTGGCGATAGCTGTCATAGCAGGGTTAGCAGTAGGTTACCTAGCTTACGATGCCCAAGACTGGACCGCCGCATCAGTAGCAGATGCCAACGCGTATGTCACGCTGATCATGCTGATCCTAGGCATAATAGTCGGACTCGTAAGCATAACCACAAAGGAAGTTACACCATTCCTCATATCTTCAATTGCTTTAATGGTAGCAAGAGTGGGATTAGGCACTGCAAGTGGCGATGTATGGAAACCTCTTGAAACAATCCATGGACTGTTGTACTACTGGGCAACAGGAATATTGAATTACATTGTGGCGTTTGTAGCTCCAGCGGCTGTCTTAATAGCAATAAGAGCGGTTTGGGCTCTAGCAAGTAAAAAATAGCCTCTCCTCTCTTTTTTTTGTGTATAAGATAGCATAAACATAAATTATAGGGGGCATGAAAAGAATTTTAAGAATAAATACTCCGTCTACAGCATAGGGCAACTGAAATGAGCTTCTTGAACGTTGACGCGCGGTTGTGGAAACTTTTCTTTGTACTCTACAAACTAGCTGAAATGGGCGCAAGCAGTCGAACCGTAAAAGTTTCGACACAGTACCTAGCGGAAAAAATACAAACTTCCCAACAAACAGCCTCCCGATACCTCATTCAACTAGAAAAAACAGGCTGGATCACTAGGGATATTAGACCAGAAGGCTGCTTAATCAGAATCACTGATTCAGGGATGGCAGAGTTGAAGAAGCTGCACTCTAGCCTACGTCTGATTATGGAAGCGGAGTATCCGCCATCTGTCACGCTGGAGGGAGTGGTGTTCACTGGGCTTGGTGAAGGAGCTTATTATGTGATGCGGGATGGCTATCGTAAACAGTTCATCGAAAAGCTTGGGTTTGATCCGTATCCTGGAACCCTTAATCTGAAGCTTACGACAGAATATGATATGAAAACAAGAAGCGAACTCGAAGCGTATCCTAGCATAGAAATAGAAGGCTTTAAAGATGAGACTAGGACCTTCGGCTCTGTAAAATGTTATCCTGCTATAATAAACAATAAAGTAAAGGGAGCGGTTATATTCGCTATGCGAAGCCATTATGATACTTCTGTATTGGAAATTATTGCTCCTAATTTCTTACGTAACTCGCTGAAACTGAAAGATGGGAATAAGGTGAAGGTGGAAGTTCTTATTTTACCGTGAAAAACAAGAGAGTTTGAATCTCGTTAATTCCTAACTACTATGCAACTCAATGAGCTTCCTCTTTATTTTTGAGGAACTGTTTAACTCTTCCTTCCCAAATTTTCCAATTTTCACAACCTGAATGTTAAGCTTCTTTTCTGCTAACGCTTTTCGCACCGACCTTTCTATATCATCCTGATCATGTCCCACAGCTATTATGTCAGGTTTAATTTTTTCCAAAACCTTGCCTATGTCTAGTTCCTCATAGCCTAAAATGGCTTCGTCTACGACTTTCAGCGATTCTACCAGCGCCCTTCGCTGGTCCTCGGGCATCACGGGGCTCTTTCCCTTTATTTCCTTAATTGTGCTGTCTCTAGCTACTATAACGATGAGCTTGGCGTTTTTTCCTCCAGCTTTCTTAGCTTCTTCCAGATACTTCACGTGTCCTAAATGCAGCAGATCAAAGTTGCCTGATGCTAACACAACTCTTCTCTTCCTCTCTACCATGAGAAATTCACGCCTCCTAACAGTCGCAAAGCATCTAACAGTCCTTCACAGTAGGCTACAGATGCTAGTCCGGTTTCAAATTTTTTTCTGTCACGATAATATCTTGCGTCTTCAAGGTAGCGCTTAGCCATATCAATAATCTCTCTTATTTTCTCTCTACCAATATAAACTGCATCTTGAGATATTTTTATCTCAGCGAAGACTTGCTCTGTGTTCTGAATGTATTTGGACAATAGTTCTTTAGCATTATTGGTCATTTGACCAATTCCTGTTTATACCGTTAATCCACTAAATTTATCAATTAACTATAAAACTTATACTACGCTAGTTAGGGTGAAGGTTTTTGTCTGAATGGGCATGGATATGTCTTATGTAGCTTCTATTTGTGCTGTTGCTTTGAAGATTTAAGATTCTGTTGTGTATTTTTTTAATTTTATAATAAACGTTGTTATTTTTTTGAGAATGAGTTTTGATAATTATTATTTGTAATTCATAAGAGCTAAATGGCTTTTTGATGATAGAAGGTTTAGTACGAATACGAATTGGAAACTGAATCAGAGGTGTATTGAGTGACACAATATTTGGTCCTCTTGAAACTGAGTCCAACGAAAGTAACAGATACAATCAATGACCTAAGGAGTCTTCCTCAGAAGCCAAGTCCCGGAGTAAATTTACAATACATTATGAATGTTTTCGGAACTTGGGACGTAGCCATGTGGTTTAACGCTGAAAATTCTAATCAAGCTTTAGAATTCATACGTGAAAAGTTAGGTCAAGCTCCAGGCGTCGTTGATGTGTATACGGTACCTGCTTTCCCTAATCGAAAACCGAGCCAAGAATAATCTTCTGGAACCGCCAAGTACTTTCTATGCTGAATCGTTGGAATAGGCTACTTACTGTTTACTTTATTGGTCTATGCTATTCATAAAAACAGATGGCGAGGACAAAATGGGTGAAAACGAAACTATTGTAATCAAATATACTGCATCAAAGGAACACATTGAAGCAGTTAAAGCAGCCGCAAAAGATTTTGGTCTCGGCTTAGGAGACTTCGTTCATTACTGTATAGTGAAATACCTAGAAGGATTCTGGCTTCCGCGAGCGATACCGATTTCTCCAGGTTTATTCTTGCATCTGTCACGTGAAGCGCGGGAGCATAACTTTACTTTGGAAGAATACGTGAACATGTTGTTGACAAAACATATAGTGAAAGAACATTAAATGAGTGACTGCGTTCGTGTAAATGTGTTTTTACCTTTTATATTCGTTTATTAATTGGGAAAAAGTCATTTATTGAACAGCAAGTTCTATTAACGCTATAGCTACATAATATCTACATAACATATGGGTGTTGAGGTGAAACATTAGTGAAGCTGGTAACAGTTCTGCTTCCTGAAGCTTATTTAGAGGGACTCGACGAGCTCGTGAGATCAGGTATGTATCCGAGTCGAAGCGCAGCTATAAGGGCATCTGTAAGAGATATGTTGAAAAGAGAGCTTTGGCGTAGACGAGGAGAATAACCGCCTAAACATCTAGCTAATCCACTTGAAAAAGAAGTCATAATCCTAGAACAATAGATGCCTACTAATGCCCCTTTAGAAACTGGTTGGCTTTATCTCTAACAAGTTTTGCAGCCTCAGCAGGATTCTCAGCAAACGTTATAGACCTGCCAACAATGAGATAACGCGCCCCAGCCGTAATGGCTGCCTCGATGCTTCCGCCTTGCGCACCTACACCCGGCGAATAGATGGGAACCTGATTTTTTAAGATTGCATGTATCTCTCGTATTTTCTCTGGGTAGGTAGCTCCTACAACTACACCGTCGGCTTTCCACAATAATGCTTTTTGGGCAAAAACAACGTATTGATGAGCTCTCCTCCCCGTCTTAGGTTCTTCTACCATCTGACCATAACCTTCCTCCGCGCCTTTATGACTCATGTAAACGAGGAGGATGACTCCGCGATGCATATGCCTAGCAACCTCAAAGACGGGTTGAAGCCCCCCATCCCATCCTATGAATGGGTTGGCGGTCACAGCATCAAATCCAGCTTTATAGTAATGTTCTGCGATTGCGCGGTTGGTGTGTCCAACATCGTTGATTTTGCAGTCCATAATGATTGGTAATCCTTGATCATGGGTCCACTTCACTATTTGTTGTACTCCATCGTACAAGCCGAGGGGAAGAACCAGTTGGCGGTTCACTTTAACTGCGCAAAGGTAGGTATGCACCATCTCTAATGTTTCGATGCTTCTGGAGAGAAGATGATTAGGCTTGTCGGGAGGAAGGTCTAAAGCCAAAACTATGTTTGAGTTTCTTTTCTTTGCAGAGCGGTCCATTTCGGGTTGAAACGACAAAGTTTTTTCTCCTAATTGGAAATTAATGGGTAATAAACAAACTTATAATGTTTCTAGTGCTCAAGGGAAACAATCTATGTA
>QMYO01000076.1 GCA_003662715.1 Candidatus Bathyarchaeota archaeon
ATATGTCCCCTCCGCGTATTCTGTTGCATCCCAATAGATATCGTAGTCTGGAGGATACCAGTAGCCTTGACTTGAACCATTAATCAAGAGCTCTACAGCATAGACACCACTAAGCTCATCTGAGGCAGAAACATCAACAGAAACATATGTTCCAACCCAACTACCATCGCTTGGAGAAACTATGTCGACAACGGGAGGCACTGCTTCCATAATTGAATATACTGATAATGTTTCTGAGGAAGAAATTGATACTCCGAAAAACTCGAGTAGAGAATCGTCGTCAATGTCACTTACAAATAGAAACACCGTATTTGGAAGTTCAAACAAGGTGACGCTGGAAACATCGTTAAGGGAAGTAGAGTTAAGTAAACTACATACTTCGTGATACGGCTCCCAACACGGTACATCAAACCATTCTGAGAACGGTGGTTGTGGGTAAATCGAACCAATACCAAGCTCATCAAGTAAAATTACTTCACATATGCCATCAGCATCGAGGTCAAGTGGTATTGCGGCAATGTAGCCTATTCCCCCCGTTATTATCGCTTTTTCAGGCTTTTTCTCAATATCATATATTCTAACATCATCACTTGTCATAACGGTTAGCTCTGGCTTCTCATCTCCATCCAACTCTGTAATTTCCAAACCCTTAATATACAGGTTACTGGGCAATAGATGAGTCCAGAGTAAGCTCCCGTTAAATAGAACCGCTACACCGTAAGCATCAAAATCACTGTCATAGAAGCTTACTGCTATGTAATTGTCAGATAATGCAATATAATTCTCAAAATATCCATTAGCTGTGGGGCTGATGATCTGGGAGCAGTTTCCACCTTGATATAGAATCATCATTTCGGCATCCCAGTAATCAATGACTACCACCTCATTTCCAGATGCAGAGAGATCCCAGTCGCCAGCAAACGCATCATTAACACTGAAGTCACTTGAAATGTATATAGGAGAAACTGTTATCGTTTGATTAACGTATATGTCGAAGACCGTTATTTCCAAGTAGTATTCACCAAAGATAAGATCGTAGTATGCCCCCTCTACCAATATTACATCATCTACACCATCACCAGTCCAGTCAGCAATTGCAAGTACTCTTTCATACTCTGGTATTGTGAAGTTTGCTATTTTAGTTCCATCGTCATCGTAAATGATCGTTACGTTTCCCGTACTGGGTATTATTACTATTTCTGGGAGATTGTCCCCATCTAAATCGGCAATTCTTCCCCAAGCAATTGATGTGTTAAGTTTTATTTGCCATGTTACATCCACTCCGTTATAGTAACGTAACCCGTGGTGGAAGAGCCTATAATCTCAGCTTCTGTTAAAGCATAATAGTATGTTCCCGTAGTTTCATTATATTCTTTAGAATAGATTACCACAATCCATGTGCTAAACCCGTACCAATACTGGTATTGCCAATTCCAAACATAGATAATCTCACCACTTGAATGATAAATATCGACTTCTTTTACAAACTTCATTTCAGGAGGTATCACCTCTGGTGGATCACTTATTTTCGTTTGTATATTTGTGGAAACTATCGGCGTAGTTGCAGAAACCGTGGATATTAGGCTTAGTGTCAGAAGAAGCAATATTAGTGGTATAATTAATTTCTTCTTCCAGAGCATGAAGTCTACCTCACCTACCTTATATTACCATACTATATCTTTGCTACCATTTTTATTATTTTTGTTAGTAAAATCGGTATCAAAAATTTGATTACGAGGTGAACAAGCTTGTTAGCGAAGGGTGTAACAAAATTGGTATTAGAAAAGGAAACAACAATTACAAGGGAAGGCCGTAGTGGAGCTAAAATATATATTCCATCGGATATAGTTAAGGATTCTCAATTCCCATTTAAAATTGGAGAGAAAGTTCTATTAAAAATAGATGTTGAAAACAATAGGTTAATTGTAGAGAAAGCAGAGCAGAAATAATCATTCAGAAGAACATCCTACTTCACCTATCGCTACTGAGGCATCAAGATTTAGTATTTTATCTGTCTTTTCAAGAAATTACGTAGTTTAAGTGACAGTGGCTACCAATTCACGCTTTAAAAATATTTATCTTCTTTCATTTTGCTACCAAATTTGCTACCAAAAAATTAAAAGAATAATGAAGTATTAATTATAACAACCATTATCATACTAGATGGGGGAAGAAAACACGTGGCTCGAATAACATATAAACTTCTTATATTCCTCCTTCTATGTACTCTCTGCATACCATCATTCATAATTAACGAAGCCATTACTCAAACACTACCTCTTTCAGTTAATTCAATGTCTCTCCAAACAGATTACAACCTACCCACCGTTTTTAAGAGTGGAGAGAACATCCAAGTAAGCTTAATACGTACACCCGCAACCATATATGGATGGCAATCTACAATTGTTTTTGCGAACGTAATAGGAGATTTATCCGAGGTTTCGCTAAATGTTACAATAACAATAAGTGCCAATACAAATGCATCAATTGACGTATTACAATATTTTGGTCTGGAAAGCTTCTTCCCGTACAACATAACAATAAACTATGCGATGAGACTCATTCCAATAACAAGAAACTGGTATGTGACAGCAATCCCTGGACTTCCAGCAATAACAGCAACATTTCAGTTTCTTCTTCAAACATACGCAATCCACGTTAATAGTACTGTTCACTACGAATTATTGATAGATGGAGAAGTAAAAGCATCAGACAACTACATCGTTCATGAAAAAGAAGAGTTAAACCTTCCACCCATAGTGATGACCAGTGTATACGACGTTCTACAAGACCCAAAAATATTCAATGAAACATTCGGCTTAGGTCCAAAAGGATGGGCCCTTAACCCCGATTCCACACTGAAAGTACTGGTGGTAGCATTTGACGATCATGGATTAAAAGAAAATAATGTAGTTTTCGAATACTCGGTAAGCGGCGGAACATGGACAACTGTACAATTAACACGAGACTCCCTTATGAATTTTCTCAGCAGTGCAGTGGATAGCATTAATGGAGCAATTGACACAATTAATTATGCACTTCAACTATTAAGTTTACCAACACTTCCCACCATTGATATTCCATTATTCACATTTTACGCGGAGATTCCGCCGCAAAATCTTGGCAACTGGGTGATGTTCCGCGCAAATGCCACCGATAGTGATGGTGAACAATCTTCCTCACCAATGGGATTCTACTACATTAAAAATGGAGCAAGCGATACAAGAGTTCTAATTGTAGATCCACATGTTAAACTTTGGCTTCTCCAAGAAAACTTGAAAGCTTTAACCAATAAACTCCGCAAATACTGTGACTACGAATTTCCATCCGAGCTACTCGAAGAAATGACAATTCTCAACAAACTGGCAGACATCATAAGCAATTATAGTCCAGAACCGTTTCACCACTGGGAGCTCCTAGGAAAATACTACGACATCTACATCGCATACCCTGACCAAAACCTACAATCACTACTTAAAAATGCAAGTGAAGGGGGCTTTGAACCCCACGCAATAATACTAAGCAATCTATGGCTTGGATTAAATATTCCACAATACGAGTTAACCTTCACATGGGACCTAAAAGACATAAAAATAGATGAAGAAACAACGCTTTTCGATTGCTTACGCGACTACGTGAAAAGCCACCATGCCGGCCTCATAGCCACCTATGGAACCCTCAGCGACTGGATAATCTGGACTGATGCAAACAACAAAATTAAAATTGGTAGTAGAGGACATGTAGGCAACTCACCCGAAGACCTCGACATATTAAATGAGAAGACTGTTGCAGCAATGCTAGGGCTACCAGAACTCGCACTATGGGAATATATAAGAGATAAATTCGCTGAAACACTAGTTGCATTAGGTGGAGCTTCTCCTCCCATATACGCCCTCGGCCTCCTCGTAGGTTCTCTACCACTTCAAGTTCCATCTATACCATTTAACGGAACCTTAACGGCAACTCTCGAGGGAGCTGAACATCCTATTTTACAAGGGCTTCCAGAGGAGTTCATTATGGAATGCCCATCCATATACAATCAGCTCGGATATAAGGCATATACTCAGGTAGGATGGCAGTTAGCAATGCCCAGAGCAATTGCTTATGAGGCGTGGAACCACGGCAACAATACGAGAGACATCGTAGAAAGCTATGTAAATATGCTTGGAATGTTGTTAAAAATGTCACAAATAATGTTTTAACGGAGGAAAACGCTACTAAAATATTAGATTCTTTGAAATGGGGTTTACACCGATTCTATAGGTCAATTATTGCTGCAAATATCACGAAATCCACATTTAATATAACTTTAAACATACCAAGCTACCCAGAACCAGTAACGATAAGTATACCAATAAATTATCAAACACTTCTACAACTATTACCAGTAAAAATCATAGCAATTTCCGACAAAGCTTTAGCTGGTATAATTGCTAGTGATAGATTTTGGGATGAACACGGTTATCGTTCAATATATTTCAGTTTTGAAGTAGAAGCTTCAGATAGCAGTGTAGCTGAGCTACTATTGAAAAACGCTGTATCCTGGGCAGTTCAATGGCAAAAGCTAAACACCACGGAGCTCTTGGGAAACCTTGTTAGAGTTCCTAAAGAAACCGCGCAATCATTCAGAAACACGCTTAATATGCTTCCTGGCAACGTACTTCATTCTAGTGGAACAATACTGGTAGAAGAAGGTTACTCTACAATTGAAATGTATCTAGTTAAGGACAAAACTTACTACATGGTTGTTGCGCATCCAACATGTGATAAAGTAAGCGTATTTGTTCTTGAAGGAGATGCAGAGATCTCTTCAACAGTAAATATAACAGCAAGGATCACCAACATTACAATTACCGCGAGTTCAAGTGGAACTGTGAAAATAGGGGTTAAGGCAGATCCAGATTCAAGTCTCAACCCCACATACGTCGCTGTAAAAGGTATAAATAATCTTCCCGTGATCTTCATAGAATCTCCAGCGAACAAAAGTTATATCAGGAGTACTGTCACTATCGCGGTAAATGCAACCGATGACGACGGCATCACATCCATGGAAATTCTAATTAATGGAACAAAGGTATACACGGCGTCAAACGGAGGCAACGTAACCTGTCGGTATTCATGGAACACTAGGAAATATGTTGATGGATTCTACAATGTAACCATTATTGCTTATGACCACTATACCTCTACAATCGCAAAGATTATTGTCTTTGTCGACAATACTCCACCATCAATTCAAAATCTAAGCTATACTCCCACCAAGCCTACCACTGGGGAAGATGTTACAGTTATAGTGATGGTAACTGATGCTGGTAGTGGTGTGGAGAATGTGCTCCTCTCGTATAGTTTAGATGGTGCAGATTGGGTAAACATAACAATGAATGCAAAAGGTGGAAATATATACGAGGCTACAATACCAGGACAACCTGCAGGCAAAACTGTCCAATTCAAAGTGATAGCTTTTGATGTTACAGATAATGTAGCAGTAAGCTCAACCCACAGTTACAAAGTAACATCTGGGGCTCCAACATTTGAAGTTCCATGGAGCTTAACAATCGGAGTAATTGTCGCCTTGATAGCTGTGACCACATTAATTACCGTTAAAAAACACCGAACATAACAACAACCAAACCATCTCCCCTATTTTTATCTCAAAATAAGTCTTATAATGACACATAGCACCAAATAAGAATATTTCATAACAGAAAAGGAGCAAATAAGCCCTTCCCTGCGGAGAGAAAAAACTTATAATTGTGTTATATAAATGTTGATATGACAATAGTCGCAATATATAGCACAACAAGTGGGGCCATACAATGGTTAAAAACACGCTGGAAATGCCTGAAGAAATTTTAAAATTTTTCTCAATAGAAGAAAACCAAACACTTCTCGTTAAAGGAGTTTCTGGAGTGGGGAAAACAACATTCGCACTAAAATGCCTAAAACTCTTTGCCTCCCCAAGATGCGGAATATACTATACGGCGAAAGCAAATCCAAAGAGAACATACAGTAGATACCCATGGATCAAAGACGTTTTACCACCAGAAAACATAATCGACGCAAGCAAAACACCTCACACCCTCCCTCGGCCGGCGCGGCGGGGGGGGGGGACGTGAGGTCTTAGAGTATTCTTTTATTCCAGATTATTTGAGATATTCGCGTATGATGGTGGAGGAAATTAAGCTTAGCGGGCAGCCTTTCCTCGTAGTTGACAACCTCAACTCAATCTGCAAAACTCTAGAAGCACCACCTGAAATATTCGCTAAAGACCTCATAGACGTTGTTCAAGATTCGGATGTTAAAGCTATAATTGCTTCGGAGCGGGGAAACGATGTTTTGGAGGGAATGGTTGACGGTGTAATCGAAATGACATATGAGCTTCGTGATGGTAGGGTTTTTAGGAAAATGTTTTTAAGAAAGCTTCACGGCGTTGAAATAGAAACACCAGTATACCACTTCACCTTAAACAAAGGAGAATTCAAATGTTTCTCAATATTAGATGTTGGAAAGGTTTTAAAATTCATGTTGAAGAAACCACTACAACTTGAGGGTGAATCTTTCCTAGATAAAATGGTAGATAGATTAGGGGCAAGCTTTGAAGCCCCCATCCTCCTAATAGAACTTAACACAAATAGTGTTGAAGAGATAAGCCACATTTTCATATCATCGATTACGGCCACATATTTAAGGAAAGGATACTCAGGTATTATAACACCTATGAGAAGCGACAATGTAACTAGATTCCTAGCTTCACACACAGACATATCAATGAAACTCTCAAACATACACTTCATCTACCCAAAACTTGAAGAAAGAAAGGACGAAAAATTCCCACAAAATTTCATTGGCACGATTCAGAAAAGCATAGATGAGCTTAGTTCACACTCCCTAATCTTCCTAATTTTACGGTACGATTTGCTGAGAGAAATTGTTGGCGGCGACACGGCGAGGAGAATATTGGGAGATTTTTCGTTGAAAATGGCAGGGGACGACATATGCATAATTATAACTTCCAATTCAAATAAAATTGGAGGTGAGGAGCTAAGAAAGCGTTGTTCAGCCATCATTAGAGTTTTCGAAGAACATGGAAGAATATTTTGCTACGGAGAAAAACCATACACACAAATCTACGGAATAACATTTCAAGAGAAAGAAAACAGCATAGAAATCAAATTCACACCCATAACATAGGAAAAAATTGTAGATACGAGCCTGAATCCAAACTTACTCAACAAGTAGAACGGGAGAGGAGAGGA
>QMYO01000077.1 GCA_003662715.1 Candidatus Bathyarchaeota archaeon
TTACAGCTTCTTTGAGTTTGTCAGCAACTTCTGGAAAATATTCCATAGCTTTCGAAAGAATCCAGATGTCCTTTTTCGCCGCGTTGTAAAGTTTTTTTGTCTCTTCCAAAGAAATTTCTCCCACGCTGACGATGCGCAAAAGAGGAACCATCTGGATGCCTTTTCTACCTTTCAAATAAACCTTCTTGCCAGTTTCCACAAAATCTTTGGCGTAATCCTCAAGTACTCCCAGCATTTGTTTGAGTTCATTCATTCTGAAGGATATGAGTGAACCAGCGATTTCTTCTAATGAGCGGGGGTTGTAGAGTGTGGGTCTTCCAGGTCTTATGGTTATTAGTCCCATTTTTGCGAGTTGTTCCAGAACTCCGTAGATGCGTGCACTTGGAACTTTGCTGGTTTTGCTTAGGGTTGTTGCTTTTGTTTCTCCTAGGAAGATTAGATAGGCGAGCGCTGAGGCTTGATACTCGTTTAAGCCCATGTTGATTAGCAACGATTTAGTTTGGTTTATGTTTCTTTCGAAAGCCAAAAGTCAGATGTCTCCTGTTTTCTTATAGAACTGTGTTCCACAATCAATTTATGCATCGAAACTTATATATAAATTAACTTCTTAAGAGTAGTAAAATAAAGGTGTGAACGATGAAGGTTCTAATCGCTGGCATGGACGGATACCTCGGCTGGACCCTATCGATGTATCTAACCAATCGGGGACACGAAGTTGTCGGCGTAGACAACTTCTCAAGACGAAAAAACGTGAAAGAGGTTGGTTCTTGGTCAGCCACTCCTATACGAGATATGGATGAAAGAATAAAAGCTTTCAAAGAAATTCATGGAAAAAACATCGAATTTTACGAAGGCGACTTAAGAGAGTACCACTTTGTGAGAGGAATTATAAAAAAGTATAAGCCAGACACAATTGTCCATTTTGGAGAACAACCGTGTGCTCCTTATTCCATGATTGATGTTGACCACGCTTTATTCACTATGACAAACAACATTGTGGGAACAATGAACATCCTATATGCTATGCATCAAGTCAGCCCTCATACGCACCTACTGAAATTGGGTACTATGGGCGAGTACGGAACACCGAATATCGACATTCCAGAAGGATTTTTTGAAATTGAGTATAAAGGAAGAAAAGATACGCTGCCATTTCCTCGACAAGCAGGCTCTTGGTATCATCAAACTAAAGTCCACGATACCCATAACATCATGTTCGCATGTAAAATTTGGGATTTAAGAAGCACCGATATTATGCAGGGAGTTGTTTATGGAACAAGAACCGACGACATGATTGACGACCGTTTGTTAACAAGATTTGACTTTGACGAAGTTTGGGGAACCGCACTAAACCGATTCTGTGCACAAGCGATAATTGGTCATCCCCTCACAGCGTATGGTCTGGGAGAGCAGAAAAGAGGATTCATAGCTTTAAGGGACAGCATACAATGCCTAACCATAGCAACCGAGAACCCGCCAGATAAAGGGGAATACCGAGTTTTCAACCAGTTCGACGAGACATATACTATAAACGAATTAGCCGAAACAGTCCAGAAAATCGGTAATAAACTTGGATATGACGTGGAGATTCAGCATCCAGAAAACCCGAGGGTTGAGGCGGAAAAGCACTATTATAATCCGCATCATGAAAAACTTTACAAACTTGGATTCAAGCCAGTGCATTCTTTAGAAGAAGAATTAGAAATAATGTTCAAAGATTTGGAAAAGTTTAAGGATAGGATATTGGCGAAAAAAGAGAGGATTATGCCAACGGTTTATTGGAGAAAATAATTAGAAAGCCTTCTTCCTCCTCGTTTTTATCCTAGACACTTCATATATGTGATATTGTGGAGCGACATGGCTAAGTTTAAAACTTCGGTGGTAATACCTGCTTATAATGAAGCCGCATCTATACGAAATGTAATCGTTGAGTGCAAACGATTTTGTGATGAGATAATTGTGGTCGACGATGGTAGTACAGATAATACCGCTGAAACTGCTGAAAATACTGGTGCGATAGTGGTTCGACATGAAAAAAATTTAGGTGTAACTAGAGCCACGAAGATTGGGTTTGAGGCAGCTCACGGTGACATAATAGTAACAATAGATGCAGACGGTCAGCATTCTCCATCAGACATACCGAGGCTAATAGAACCTATATTAAAGGGAAAAGCGGACGTTGTGCTTGGCGTGAGAGCTCTAATTCCATATCGTTCCGAGAGAATAATCAATAGGTTGGCAAATCTAAGAGTAAAATGCTCAGATGTCGGAACAGGATTCAGAGCCATAAAAGCCGAGTTGGCGAAGAGGATGCGACTTCATGGTACATGTTTATGTGGAACATTCGTTTTAGAAGCTCATAAGTTAGGTGCCAGAATAACGGAAATCCCTGTGAAGGTGAAACCTAGGATACATGGAAATAGGAAAATAAGAACAAGGCATGTCAAACAATTTTTCTACGTTCTGAAAGACATACTTTTCTAGTTATGAAACATTTAAACAAATGTTAAAAGCAAAATAAACAATAATGCAACAAAACTGGTGTCAACAAATGAACATTTTGGTAACTGGCGGAGCAGGCTATCTAGGAAGCAAGCTTCTCCTCAGATTAGGCGAAGAGTTTCCAGAAGCTACCATAACCTCTATCGACAATTTAGCAACAGGAGACTACAGTTATGTTGCTATGCTCAAAAAAGATAAACGCTATCGTCTCCTTGTTGGTGATATAAGTAAAAAAGATGATTTACAAAAGGCTCTAACCAAAGACACAGATGCAATTGTGCATTTGGCTGCGGTACCTGGATTAAAATTATGCAGAGAACACCCCAAAAATGCGGTAGACACTAATTTTTACGGTACTTATCTACTCCTTGAAAAAGCCGTTGAGCATAACATTGAAAGATTTGTTTTCACTTCTTCCGCTGCTGTCTATGGAAAGCCGCAACAGCAACCCATCACTGAAGAGCATCCACTTAAGCCCATCAACTTTTACGGAGTCACTAAAACAGCGGGTGAACAGCTTATTAACGCCTATCACATTAGCAATGGTTTAACTACCACAATACTTCGCCTATCCAACCTTTACGGCTTAGGCGTGTACACTCGCTGGAAAACCGTTGTTCCCAAGTTCGTTTGGCAAATGGTGAACAATCAGCCACTCACCATTCGTGGAGATGGAAAACAGGAACGCAATTTCGTACATGTACGTGATGTTGTAAGCGCTATTGTTCAGTGCTTGAAAGCTTCTAGGCAGGTGGTTGCGGGTGAAACATTCAATATTGGCGGAGAAACTATGAACATCAACCGTGTTGCTGAGATAATAATACAGGTGGCTGAACAACGGTTGGGAAAGAAGACAACGAAAGTTTATACATCTAAACAACCAGACGAAGTATACACCACAGAGTTCGGTTATGATTATGGAAAGGCTTCTAGAAAGATTGGTTATGAACCTAAACAAGAAATTTATCACGGCGTATCCGAGCTGGTTGATTACGCGTTAAAAATAAAGACGGAAAAATCATAATTTTGCGATGGAAAAAACTGTGAATGCTGTATAGGTCAAATGGTGCTGTTGACTTTATTTTAGGGACATGTACAATTTTTGCTTTTTACTTTCGTTATTCCAAATAAATATTCACCCTACATAAGTTTTAAAATGAGCGAACTCAGCACTAGAATTTGTTCAGAGGTTTTAAGGTTGAGCAAGGCAAAAACTAAGAAGACGAAAAGAACAAGGAAGACTGTGAAGATTAAGAAGGAAACTTCACGAATAAAACCTGTTGTTCCTAAACCTCAGGAGAGTAAGGACGCTGTTTTCTTGAAAAAACCTAGAGTTTCAAGTGAATCAAGCGTTACTAAGGCAGAATTGCTTGCTGTTTTTAGTCCTGAAAAGGCTGCTCCGCTACCAAAACTTGAGGGCAGAGACCTTAAATGGACAATACGTAGATTTATTCCATTGACCACAACTGTTTTGGGCTTAGGTTATATTCTGCCCAACATAGCAATCGCCATTATTTTGGGCTACATACTTTCACAAACCTCTATAAGCTCACTTCAAATGATAACTCAAATTAGCGGAATAATCCTGTTCCTCATGGCCTCAATCGTAATGATGGTTATGGGAGCCGCCCTCATAGTTGGAGGAATACGATACAACAAGAGAAAATCTTCTCCCAGAGGAATAATATTCCTCGGCGTCTTGTTTGCTTCATTTTATTTGTTATGTCTAGGCGTCGGATCTGCGCTATTGCTCTCAGAGATAAACATGAACGTGGGGCTACTAATTGTAGGTCCAATATTTATTATGGTAAGCGCCGCTGTTTACATGGTGCCATCCTTGGCTTCTAGACTAATAGGTCATACACTCGGAATAATTGGAGGATTCCTCTTAGCCATCGTGACATTCAACTTCCAAGCCCTTGGAATTGCCACAGGCTGGGATGTCCCATTTCCAGGCATGTTCATGTCGCTGACAGTTATGGAAGGAATCGCTATGATTTTGGGTTCCATAGCCGTTGCCATCTATTCAAGCTTTTCAGAGCGCTCTGAAAAACCTGTGGCATACGTATTGCTCTCGATAGTAGGACTGGTCTACGGAGTCGGCGTGTTTATCGGACCGCTGATTCTTTCGTTTAGCTTCTTAGATATCGTGTGGAAAGCACCGTGGCTAGGCCCGCTCCATGGATTACCCAGCTGGGTTGTTGACACAACGATTTTCTGGAGTGCAAGCCTTGTTCTGTTAGAGATCGGGGGTATCTTGCTGATTCTGTCTTCCTGCTTAGGATTTACATTTGCAGCACAAGAGTTTTCTCGAATTTATGCTATGCCAAGTGAAGCAAGTGAAGTAGGTAAAGTGCCAATGCATGTAAGTGAAGTGCCATCAAAAAGGAGAAAGGGTGTAGTGAAAAGAAAAGCTGGTGCATTAAAATCTCAATAATTTGCATGGGAGAGATTGGTTCAATTGAAGGCGCAAAAACTTTTTTCTATAACTCTTAGCGTTTTAGGCATAGGTTATGTTCTTGTTAACTTAGCAGTGTTAATTCTATTAGGTTACTACCTTTCTCAACGCAGTATTTCCTCACTAGAAGCAGTGACTCAGATAGGGGGAATGACCCTCTTTATCATAGCATCAATCTTGTTGATGGCAGTGGGCGGCCTACTTATAGTGGGAGGAATTCAACATTATAGAGGAAACACCACGCATAGAGTGATACTTATGGGTGTGCTGTTTACGTCATTTTATGTGTTATGTCTTGGCATCGGATCGGCACTTCTCCTTTCCCAATCAGACATCGGCGCTGTGTTGCTAATTGTAAGCCCTGTACTCATGATGGTGGGCGCCGCCGCCTACGTGACACCATCCTCTCTCTTTAAGATTATCGGGTCCATAGTAGGAATCGCCGGCGCAATACCTCTAGCCATTGGTATATTCACTCTTCAACCGCTTAGCCTCGTCTTTACCGATTGGGATGTTTTATTCCCGGGTCCGTTCATGTCAATGGCTTTTCTGGAAGGAGTTGCCGTTATCTTAGGCGCTGTAGCAGTGTTCACTCATTCTCTTCTCTCAGAGCGAAAAGAAAGGTCAGTGTCGCAAACCTTGCTTTCGTTGGTTGGAATTGTTTACGGAATTGACGTCTTCATTGGACCATTAGTTCTTTCATTCAGCTTAACTAATCTTTTATGGAAAGCACCCTGGCTACCTCCTCTCAACGGCGCGCCATATTACGTCTATGGCACCACAATCCTCTGGAGCGTGAGCCTCCTCATTTTAGCGATTGGAGGCATCCTACTGACTTTGTCCTCTTTTCTGGAATTTATGTTTGCAACGAAAAACATGACAAAACTCAAACTACAATAACGCTTCATTAGACTGCTGTCTAGCTTAACGTTACCTGTCTTAAACCAGCAAACTTTTTAAGTGCAATACGTAACGTCAAAGACCAGCACATATCGGATGAATATTTAATGATCATAAAGACGTTTACGGTGGGAGCTTTATACACAAACTGTTACGTTGTAGGATGCAACGAAACCAAAGACGCTATTATTATTGACCCAGGATTTGACAATGAACTCGTAGCTAAAAGAATATTAAGAGAAACTGAACAGCTTGAGTTGCAGATCAGATACATAGTGAACACACATGGTCACCCTGACCACATAGCGGGCAATGGAATTCTGAAAAAGTTGACTGATGCGCCCATTTTGATTCATGAGTATGATGCACCGATGTTAACTAAAGCCACGGAAAATCTTACAACGCTATTTGGGCTTCGCACCGTGTCCATGCCGCCAGCAGATCAGATGCTTCATAACGGAGACGCCATTGAGATGGGAGCGGTCACGCTTAGGGTTCTTCACACGCCTGGACATACTAGGGGCAGCGTATCCCTCTTAGGTGATGATGAGGTTTTCACTGGAGACACCTTGTTCGCGGGCTCTATAGGGCGAACAGATTTCCCGGATTCATCCTATAAAGAAATCATGGATTCCCTTAAAAAATTGTCAATACTGCCCGATCGTATAAAGGTGTATCCTGGGCACGGTCCTGCTTCTACGATAGGTGAGGAAAAGAGAAGCAATCCATTTTTGCAAAATCTTTCCACATCATCAGATACTGTTTGACAATATAGTTGAGTTAAAAAGGCAAATAGAAGTTTAGAAGATTAAAACGTAAAACGGTTCGATAAGACGAAATTATGGCGTGCAAGGTCAAATATCATGATGGAAATCCCTCTAGACCAGTTAACTACGCCTTTCAATTTGGACCACACTCTTAGTTGTGGACAGTTGTTTCGATGGGAAAAACTGCGAGGCTGGTGGTACGGCGTTGTTGAAGGTAAAGTTATTAAAGTAAAACAGGTCAGCGGCAAATTGCTCTTTCAAACCTTTCCAGACAGGGTGGAAACCAGTTTTTTAGAGAATTACCTTAGACTAAACGACAACTTGCCCGAAATTCTGTCTAAAATAAACAAAGATAAACATATAGAAAAGGCAATTCAACGCTTTCGCGGACTGAGAATCGTTCGGCAAGAGCCTTGGGAATGTTTAATCTCCTACATATGTGCAACCAACACCAATATTCTTGCTATCAAAAACATGGTTCTCAACCTCTCCAAACGGTTTGGAAGAAAAATAGTCTTTGAAGACCAAAATTTCTATACATTTCCTAAACCCAGCGACTTAGCTGACGCTGACATCAAACACATAAAGGCGTGCAAACTGGGATTCAGAGCTGAA
>QMYO01000078.1 GCA_003662715.1 Candidatus Bathyarchaeota archaeon
GTCTGTTATGTTAATCTCTTCTTTTTTTCCCTAGTTTAGTATTGTCGATAAAGAGAGAGGCTCTGATTTGTTGAACAAGCGGGTTTTTTCTTTGTTGAACAATGGAGTTATCAATGTTTGGTGGAGGATGGCGACGTACATAGTAACTAGTTAGTGACTGCGTAATAGATGTAGAGGGGCGTTAAGATTTTCAGAAAGCGGAGATGATAGGTTATTATTTAATAGAACTACGCTATACAAGTATTCTTTGAGGGAACAAGAGTGTCATTAAATGAAGAAAGGGAACTCATGAAAACTAAGCTTTGCCGAGTTCTGACTAAGATTGGAGCCTTAAAATTTGGAACTTTCAAGCTCACCAGTGGAAAAATCAGTCCCTACTACATCGACCTTAGAATTGTTCCAAGCTTTCCTGATGCATTTCAAAGAGTTTGCGACCTCTATCTGAACATAATAAAAACTGACCTAGGAATCGACAGTTTTGAACGCATTGCGGGCATACCCACCGCAGGCATACCCTTCGCATCAATCATTGCGTATCAATTAAACAAGCCTTTCCTCTACATTCGCCAACGCCCTCGACTGCATGGACGAGAACGAAGAATAGAAGGACTCCTCATGCCAGGTGACCGTGTGCTTCTGATAGATGACCTCATCACAACTGGCGGGTCTTTGATAAAAGCAGTAGAGGCGATTAGAGCAGAAGGCGGCGTGGTAAATGAGGCGGTTGTATTAATGGACAGAGAAGAGGGAGGAACAGAAAACTTGATGGAGAAAAACGTTACACTGCACTATTTGCTTAGGGTGAGTGAGGCAGCTGAAAAACTCTACGAGATGGATGTCATCCAAGAAGACCAGTACAAGTTAATATTGAAACAAGTGAAAAGAAAATAGCAATCATAGACTAGGCGTCTACTATTTTTTCCATCCAGTTACACAACCGTCTTCAGGAATCAAAACAAGAGTTACATCATTTGGCAGAGTCATTTTTGGATTTTCTCGCACACCTATGAAAGATTGAGATTTAGTGTAAGCTTGAACGTCGACTTGTTTGTAAAACCTTTCCTCTCCTAGATGATAAGTCATTTGGAGAAGACTTCTAAAAACCCTCAAACATGCTTAAAACAAAAAGATGTGTTGATGGAAATAATCCAAGTTTACTCGTAGTATATTAAATCTTCATCCTCAAGTTTCTGATGAAGCTTGTCAACAGCCTCGTAAACATCTTGCTCCTTCTTGGCACCTGTGCAAACCAGCTTTCCACTTGCAAACAGAAGAATCACCACTTTAGGTTCATCCATCCGATAAATGAGTCCCGGAAACTGTTCAGGTTCATACATGGTTTTTCCAAGCGTAAAAGCAGATTTTTCAAGGTCAATCATCCCACCCAAGCTCGCTGAGGCAACAATGTTCTGTATTTTCAGCTCAGGTTTCCCAATGATGATTATGCCGCTTTTCTTCAGTTCCTTGATAACCCTCATCACCGCTCTCCTAGCTTCCTTCTCTGACTTGGCACCTGTGCAAACCATCTTTCCCGAATTAAAGATTAAAGTGGCGGTTTTCGGTCTCTTCAACCTGAAAACCAAACCTGGAAACTGTTCAGGACGATACTCAACTCCAGGATAACCTTTCACTACAGCATTGAGGTCAACTTTCTGGTTTAACGTCGCAGACGCCACCACATTTTCAATATTCACAGAAGCCTTTACCTTCGGCATCTAAAACACTCTCACAAACCTCAATTGATAACGGAGTTTCTTATAAAGGCTTGGTTTCATATAGACAAGAAAACGCTTAGCCAGCTGTATCCTTCGGCTTCCAATACATTTTTCGACCAAGCGCCATATCAGCGAACAACACACATCCTGGCAGTACAAGAAGAACCCATGTTTTTACGTATGAATAAAACCTAGGTGCCATTCCGCCAAAGCGGTACCAGTTTGCGGGCGCGATTCTTGTTATTTGATAAACCATGTCGGAGGCTGCGGCAACACCCACCAAAATGAAAGTGAAGTACCACAAAACGAAGATGGAGTCAAAATCCTTCATAATCAAAGGAATGGCTAAGCTTGCTAGGTACCAAGTCACTAACGCAACAACTTCCGCTCGATAAATTGAACTTGAATCTAACCTCAAAAGAGAAGCCACATAGGGAGCAAACATTATACAAATTAACACAAGCAAGAAAAACTTTTGTATATTCAGCGTATTCATGGCAGACTCATTAGTACATTACATTTAATATGAGTTTCGATGGTCAACTGAAAAACGAATTAATGTCGGTTTAAGATTCATCTTATTCTTTCAATTCATCCTGCTCTTTTGAAATAGGAATCCAACCTATAACCAGCAAAATCAGCGGCGGCAAAACCACCAGAAATGCAGCTGGAGTACGCATCAAAAAAGTAATAAAACCTACCAGCGGTATCCGAAAAAACACAACTCTACCAACTACATAATCCTCTGGAACCTCCCATGCGTCTTGACTAGGATTTGCGTCTCCCTGCGTCTCGAAGTACCATTTGCCATCATCCTGAAACATGTCAATAGCCCTATGCACAATGAGGTCATTTGGGTCACGAAATCCTTTTTGAGGATTATAGAACACAATAATATCACCGGGCTCAGAAGCATCCTTCGGAGCAGCGTTAATATTGCTAGCGTTCGGCACTCCCTGAACTATAATTAGGTCACCCACTTGTAAGGTCGGTATCATGCTTCCCGAGGCAACTCCGCATAATGGGAAGTCTGTTGCCAAGGCTGCTTTTAGACCGAACCAGAAAGCAAAAACGCTGACTACCATGATGATTAATAGTAGAGCGGTCTTCACATAATCGTTCTTAAGTATATCCTTCAATTTCACTTGGCTTCACCATACTCAACCTTTTTCAAGAAGAAACTTGTCCCCATTAAGTGTTAAAAACCTACCGCTTTAGCCATAACAAAAAAAGGGAAAATGTGCAGATAGCATTAACATCGCCGCCTCCCTCCTTTTATCCACAAACTAGACCCTTTTATGCCCCCAGCCCCAGTTTCGCCCTGCCAACCACTCAATGAAACTTCTCCAGCAGACACAAGCCCCATACATCCTAAAGGGCTACTTCAACAATCCTCATAAGAGGAAGAGGTTCCGTTTCATCCGTTTCAGCATACGGGTAGCCTAGCTGTGTTTACATCTAAATCTTTCGCTTACCCAAAACAACTCTGAAAGCCCCACATTTGGGGCAATCGAAAAGACCTATGTTCAGCTCAGTTCTTTTACCGCTTCTGTCGGGGCGACCAGCCATCTTCCATGTTTTTCTCGGCGATGCGACTTCTCCTCCGCACTTTGGACATTTAGCCATACATTTTCCTCCATTATCATAACCATGGTTTAAACGATTTCGAATAAAAAACTTTCCATACATTCTAACGGGAAAACTGTAAATTTAGACATTTTTATGACAATTTTTTGTTAGCTTTATGAATGAAATATTAAAAACCAACCGTGCGAGCTATATGGTTAATGGGCGATAAACAGAACATAACGGTTGGAGATGCGGGCACACTTAACATCTCATTTATGCTTTCCAAAATGCTTTTACACCCGCTTCCACAGTATCTCTTGGCTTGGACAGTTGGTGCACATTGGAATCTACTAAAAACGCTTTCGAAATGTTCGTTAAACCCATTCGAAGGTTAATTGAGCAGAGAGGATTCAATTCGCCAACTGAGCCTCAGGAAAAAACCATTCCCAAAATTCTTGCTGGAAAGAACGTTCTTCTCATATCGCCGACTGCTACTGGAAAAACTGAGGCAGCAGTTCTTCCAGTTCTCAACATGCTAATTAGTACGCCTGATAGACCACGGGGAATAAAAATTCTCTACATAACCCCGCTGAGAGCTTTGAACCGAGACTTGCTGGAGCGGCTTGAATGGTGGTGCAATAATTTAGATGTGAAATTGGCTGTGAGACACGGCGACACCACCACTAATGAGCGGACGAGACAGGCTCAAAGTCCACCTGATATGTTAATTACTACACCTGAAACGTTGCAAGCCATTTTGCCTGGCAGATTGATGCGGCAGCATCTTCAGGAGGTTAGGTGGGTGATTGTTGATGAAGTCCATGAGATGGCTGACAGTAAACGGGGAAGCCAGTTGTCGTTGGCTTTGGAGAGGTTGCGCTGGGTTACGGGTAGAGATTTTCAGATGATAGGTTTGTCAGCGACTATTGGTAGTCCTGAGAAGGTTGCTCAGTTTTTGGTGGGCAACAACCGAGATGTGGAGATTGTGAGAGTTCCCGTTGCGAGGCTTATGGAGTTAGAGATTATTTTTCCTCAACCCAGCGCCGAAGATGTTAAGCTTGCTTCAACGCTTTTTACGCATTCTGAAGTTGCTGCTCGACTTCGCATCATTCGACAATTTATTGAAAAGCAAAAGTCGGTTCTTCTCTTCACCAACACTCGCTCTGCATCAGAGGTTTTAGCGAGTCGATTCAAGGTTTGGGACATCAATTTCCCAGTATCTATTCACCATGGGTCTCTAGCCAAACCGTCTAGGATAGCGGCTGAACGGGGATTAAAAAACGGTGAACTCAAGGGACTTGTTTGCACCAGTTCGCTGGAGCTAGGCATAGATGTTGGAAGAATAGACTTAGTGATACAGTATATGAGCCCAAGACAAGTTACCCGCCTCATCCAGCGTGTAGGAAGGAGCGGACACAGAATTGGACGCATCGCCAAAGGAATCATCATCACAATGGACTCTGACGACACGTTGGAAGCCATGGTCATAGCCCGTAGAGCATACGAAGAAGAGTTGGAGCCAGTCAACATACCGCCCAAGCCCTATGATGCTTTGGCACATCAGATCATAGGGCTTTTGATGAAGAAAAAGCGGTGGTATTTCTATGAGATTTACGACATGTTCAAGAACGCCTATCCCTATAAGGACCTAACCTTAGAAGACGTTGAAAAAGTCTTAACTTACATGCACTCCCGCTTTCCGCGATTAGCATGGGTTTCATTTGAAGACATGCTCGCCATAAAACCTCGTCAAACCAAAGCCATGTATCAATATTACTTTGGAAATCTATCCATGATTCCTGACGAAAAACAATATGTTGTGATAGATGAATCATCAGAATCTGCTGTGGGCATACTAGATGAAGCGTTTATGGCAGAGTATGGAAAGCCAGGCGTAAAGTTCATCATCCGCGGGAGCCCGTGGAAAATTGTTAACGTTTCCAGCGACCACGTTTACGTGAAGTCGGTTGATGATCCCTCAGGGGCTATTCCAAGCTGGATTGGAGAAGAGATTCCAGTTCCGTTTGAAGTAGCTCAAGAGGTCGGTTGGATTAGAGGTTTTGTTGAAGAACAGATAAGAAGCGGAGTTGTGCCTGACGAGGTTGCGGCTCGGTTAGCTGAAAAGTATCCTGCGGATAAAAATGCGGTTATGCGTGCTATACGCGAAACTGTTGATCAGGTGAGAGAGGGTTTTCTTGTTCCAACAGATAAACGGATAATTGTTGAGGACTGGGAGGACTTTGTTATAATTCATGCGAATTTCGGGTCTCTTACAAATCGTGCTTTGGCTCAGTTAATTGGTCATGTATTGTCGGAGCAAACGGGATATACGGTTGCGGTGCAGCATGACCCATATCGCATTTTCCTTCAAACCATGGGTGCTACTAATGCAGACTACATCCTTAAGATGTTTGGTGAAATTAAGAATTGGTCAAATTCTGTTATCCAAAACAAACTTACAGCGGCTGCGGTGAAGACGGGGATTTTCAAGCGACGAATAATCCATGTAGCCCGTAGATTTGGGGCTCTCAAAAAATGGGTTGACTTCAGCAGTGTGAGTCTTCGACACCTAATTAAAAGCTTTGAGAAAACAGCCATTTACGACGAGGCGCTCAAAGAAATCTTCACAAAAGACCTAGACATACAGCACACAATCCAAGTTCTCAACATGATTGGAAAAGGTGAAATTGAAGTTCAGAAGCTGGAAACTGGAGGAATCGTCACTCCAATTGCACGGGTTGGTCTAGAAAGAGTTAGCATGAAAACCGACATCATTCCACCCGAGAGGATGAAACTCATACTTGTGGAATCAGCGAAAGCACGTTTGTTCAATGAAGTTCGCACCTTCATATGTACCAACTGCTGGGACTATCTAGAAATGATTCCCATAAAGGACTTACCTAACAAGCCAGAGTGCCCAAAATGCGGGTCCACAGCTCTAGGTGTACTCCGCCAAGAAGAAGATGAAGCCATTTCGCTTGTAGAGAAAAAGGGAGAAAGATTAACGAAAAATGAGAAAAAATGGCAAGAGCAGGCTCTAGAAACGGCGCAGTTGATGGCTAAATATGGCAAATCAGCCGCAGCGGCACTATCTGGAAGAAGGCTGAGACCATCTGACGTAAAAGAGATTCTTCAAAAAGACAGCGCATTCACAGACCACTTTTTTGAATTGGTGATAGAAGCTGAGAAAAAAGCGTTAAAGAGAAGATTCTGGTAGCACGGCTTCCGCAACAGTCTTCATCTAAGTTCTGGAGGAGGCTCCGCTACTTCTCTCCGCTTTATTCCCTTCGGCGGGCTGGATAAACCCCAGAAAAATGTTCCTGGCACGTTTCCAGTGTTTTTCACCGAGTATTTCCAACCTGGCGTCCAGTGTCCAAGCTCCCCAGCTTTCAGAACCAGCTTATTCGCAGCGCCTACCCTTAACTTAGATGTGTCTTTACCCCAGTACATCGTAAATTCTCCAACGAGAATGTAATAAAACTCGTGGCATGGACCATAGTATTCGTCTGCGGTACCGTCGTCCTCCTCTTCCAGAGAGAAAACAGTTGTCTGCTTTCCCGGAGGCATAAAATACAAGCCTACCTCGCCAACTCCTTCTGCACTGGCTAGGGATGTAATTGTGCAGCCAGGCACTAGCTTGTCTGGACCAGATTTCCAAGTATTCAACCCAACAACTTTCGGTTTAATTTTTATCTCACTCATTTTTATCTCCTCAAAGCCTTGAGTAATAGTAGATTTTATTTAAATTTTTCACGTGCTAGTCAGGATTAACCAGTATTCTAGTAAGGTTATTCCATGCGTCATAACTATTTGAATCCCCATCAAATCAAAGTCTCAAAATTCGACATAGCATAAACCTCACTTCTTGGATTCCTTGTTTTGTTGAAAGTTTAGTCGCTCGCACGCGCCTACCGCACGCTGTATCAATAGACAGA
>QMYO01000079.1 GCA_003662715.1 Candidatus Bathyarchaeota archaeon
ACAATTTTTTCTGCAGCTTCCTGCGGGTTATTAATCAAAAACCCTGTTTTTCCATCTTTTACTTGAAGTGGTATTCCTCCTACTGCTCGTGCTACCACGGGAGTTTCTTTCCATAATGCTTCAGTAATACTTAATCCGAACCCTTCCCGTATTGACATTTGCAAGGCGACATCGGAAGCTCTTTGGAAGGCATTGACTTCTTTGTCTCTAACACCAATTAAATCTGTCAACAAATGTATTTCGTAATCGCCTCCTGCATACCTCGCTGTTTTTTCATAGTAGATCCATCCTTCGGGATCGTCAAGTGCCATACTGGCTATCAGCGAAAGGTGGGTTCTGGGCATCTTTTTCTTCACAATACGGTAAACATCAATGGCTCCAAGCGGATCTTTCCAGGGGTCAAACCTTGCAACCTGGGTAATTATTGGATTTTCGGGATTTACATCATATTTGTCTAGAATGGAAAAAATTTCCGCTTCTTTGAGAGGTTTATTCTTGTCACTTAAAGGGTCTATAGAGGGTGGTATAATAGAGACATGCTTACTTTTTAAGAAATCTGGCACATACTGTGCCATGCTAAATATGAGCACGTCATATTGTAAGAGAAAAGGAGAAATAAAGTTAATAGCAGTTTGATTAGGGGTTGACAAATCAATATGGCAACGCCAAATCCACTTTCCATGCCTACATGGATAGTTGCTAATAATTGCAGCTGGTTGGGGATCATGAATTATTACAAAGGAATAATCTTTTAAGTTAAGTTCTTTAGCATTCTCCTCATTCGTATAAAGGTATGTTCTTTTCATTTCATCGGTTAGAGAGATTTCCATTCCTTGTAATCCATTGTGGAGTGTCTTAGTTATACGAAAGAATTTATCTGAACCTTTAATTACTTTCCATTCAGCTTTTATCCCAACACTTCGCATTAAGGGAACAAGTCTATGAAGAATCTCTGACACTCCTCCGCCATGAGATGTGGAATTTATATGACAAACTGTTTGGCTGGATATTTTTTCAGCAATTGATTCAATTTCTATTACCTTTTTTTCTCCAACCACCTCTTTGTATTTTTCAAGAGGTATGTCACAAACTGAAACAACACTCATAATTTCACTTCATATCAGTTATAGGGTTGTCGCAGTGTTAAAAGGGTTATTCAGACAAAATATATTTACGCGTTAACAACATTTCTGAATTGGTGTATGAAGTGGCAAGAGTACGTCTTATTAACCTTACTAAAAGGTTTGGCGAAGTGAAAGCAGTTGACAATTTGAATCTTGAAGCGAAAGACAAAGAGTTTGTCGTTCTTTTGGGACCTTCTGGATGTGGTAAAACCACTACTCTTCGATGCATCGCGGGGCTTGAGCCTCCAGATGAAGGCGAAATATACATCGGGGATAGACTTGTTAACGATTTAGATCCAAAAGATAGAAATGTAGCTATGGTTTTTCAAAGTTACGCGCTTTATCCCCACATGACAGTTTTTAAAAACTTAGCTTTTCCTCTAGAAAATTTCAAAGTTCCAAAAGATGAAATAAAAAGAAGAGTTCAAAAAGTAGCAAAACTATTAAAGATAGAAAACCTTCTCGACAGAAAACCTGGGCAACTTAGTGGAGGCCAACAGCAAAGGGTAGCCTTGGGTAGAGCGATCATAAGAGAACCACAAGCTTTCTTAATGGATGAGCCCCTAAGCAATTTAGATGCTAAATTGAGAGTTTACATGAGGGCTGAGCTCAAAAAACTGCAAAAAGAAATAGGAGTCACTACAATTTACGTTACCCACGATCAAGTAGAGGCTATGACAATGGGCGACAGAATCGCTATACTTAATGAGGGTGTTTTACAACAATTCGCCCCTCCAACAGAAGTTTACTCCCACCCAGCCAATGTATTCGTCGCCGGTTTTATCGGCAGCCCGCCAACTAACTTCTTTGAATGTACCTTAACACCTGAAGGTGTTCTAGATGCAAAGGAATTCACCTATCCATTACAAAAAGACCTTTTAGAAGCGACCGAAACGGCTACTTCAAATGAGGTTATCTTAGGTATAAGACCTCAAGATATAGGCGTTTATCAAGAAAAGAAGGCAAAGAAAAATTTGATCAAAGCAAGCCTATATACAACCGAACCACTTGGAGATTCGATGATACTTGACTTGCGCATAGGAGACTATATTATTAAAGCTGTAGTGAACCCGGATTTTAAAATTGAAGGAGTAAAAGATCTTTGGGTTGAATTTCCAGCGGAAAAAGTATACCTGTTCGATAAAAAAACCGGTAAGGCACTTACATAACCGTCCACCTCAGTTTAGGCTAAACATAGTATATTGACAGGAGTTTTCTAAATGGAAATAAACAAGTTTCTCCTCGGAGTTAATTATTGGCCTGCAAAAAAGGCTATGTACTGGTGGAAAAATTTTGACACAAAAGAAGTTGAGGATGATTTCAAATTTATAAGGGAACTAGGTTTAGATTTGGTTCGAATATTTCTGGTGTGGGAAGATTTTCAGCCTTATCCTGACTATGTGAGTCAAAGCGCGTTGAGAAAGTTGGCGCAAGTATGTGACATAGCTGCTGAAAACCAGTTAAGGCTTATAATCACATTTTTCACGGGACATATGAGCGGGGTAAACTGGATTCCTGAATGGGCACTTGATAAACACACAACAATCCCTAAAGGAATAAGATACTATCCAACCATAACTAATCTTCAAATTAACAGCTATCAGATCAAGGATATGTACAGCGACGATTTCATGTTGAAAGCTTAAAAGCTCCAAGTTAAATCGGTTGTTAAGAAGTTTTGTAATCATGCAGCATTATGGGGCTGGGATATATCAAACGAAATTAGCAATCTTTGCGTACCAAAGACTGTAGATCTTCTTCAGAAATGGATTGTTTTGCTTACAAAAGAGATAAGAAAGTTAGATACTTCTCATCCAATAATTCTTGGTACGCATGTTGAGGATTTAGAGATTGACACTAAATTTTATCCTTGGATAGTTGGCGGTGTATGTGACTACTTGGTGGTTCATGGATACTCTGCATATTCAAAGTGGGTTAGAACCCCTCTGGACTCTGCTATGCTTCCCTTTTTATGCATTTTAACGGAATCTATAGGAGGTAAACCAATTATTGTAGAAGAATTTGGAGCGCCTACATTATCTGGGGACTCGGAAAAAACCATTAAAGATTCCCAAGTTTATCTCGCAACCGAAGATGAACAAGCTTGGTATTTTAAGGAAACTTTGCAGAAAATCCATAATGCTGGTTCTATAGGAGCGTTGGTGTGGTGCTTCGCTGACTACCATAAAAGCTTATGGAGAAAGCCTCCTTTGGATAAAAAGCCTCATGAAAGGTTCTTTGGAGTGACACGAAGCAATGGAACTCTCAAGCCAGCTGCTAGAGTTCTTAAAGAATTTGCATCCAAGAAATTAAAGGTAAAGGCTCAAAGCAGAAAGTTAAGAGTTTCGAAGAAAACGTATTATTCAAAACCTTTGGAGAACATAGCGAAATATTATCAGAGATATTTGAGAAAATTTGTCCTAGATTTATAATGTTATTAGCTAATGTAATCGTGTTAAAAATAAGGAAATTTTAACTTATCCTTTGCGCACCCAGCCTATCATGCCTCTGATGTAATACTTCTGTAAAAGAGCATAAATAAGAACTGGAACAATCATCACTATTATGGAACCAGCTGAAAGAAGTTGCCAATCGAAATGAAGCTCTCCCTTCATATTTGAAAGGCATTGAGTAGCAACCATTTTATGAGGATCATACAAAAACATCAAAGCAAAGAAGAAATCGTTCCAAACCCATGTAAACTGTAAAACTGCCGCTGAAATTAAAGCGGGAACAGCCATAGGAAGCACTATTTTGTAAAAGATTTTAAAATAGGATGCTCCGTCCACCATTGCAGCTTCCTCCACATCAACAGGCAAGATAGAGAAGTAATTTTTCATGAAAAATATGATCCAGGCTAATCCCCAAGACGAGTGGATTAATATTAAACCCAAATGCGTGTTTAGAAGCCCGAGGTCTTTCATTATTGAAAATAGTGGTATAACCATCATCTGTTGCGGAACTGACATTAAGAAAACTATAGCAATGAACAAATAATCTTTGAGCGGGAAGCTAAACCTAGTAAATCCGTAAGCTGTGAGCGAGGCTACAAGTAATGGGATAATAGTGCTTGGCACAGCTATGAGGAACGAGTTGATAATACCCCTACTCATTGGATAAGAGGGATTGTTTAAAGCGGCAGCAAAAAAATTAAGGGACGGGTTAAACTCTTCAAACCTCCACCACCCGTAAACTATCTCCTTGAATGGTCTTATCGCAGCCATAAAAACACCTAGGAAAGGCAAAACCCAAAAGAGTGCAATCGACCATGCTATTACATGAACTATAATAGTTGATTTTCTTATCTTCATCTTCTCACCAGATATCTAATTAGCCAAACGGCGATGACTAATGTTAGAATTGTTAGCAAGACTGCAACAACTGAAGCCCTAATGTAATCAAGGCCGTAAGCCCAGTATATGTACATCGTAAGAGCCAGGACATTTGAAGAGCTCCCAGGCCCGCCCATGGTTGCCATGTAAACTATATCGAATATTTTAAGTTCCCAAAGAATTGTCATTGCAATAACTACTATTGTAACTGGTTTAAGGAGAGGTAGGGTAATGCGAAAGAACGTCCGAAGAGGTGAGGCTCCATCCATCTTTGCGGCTTCATAAAAATCTTTAGGTATTGCCGCTAGTCCTGCGGAATAAAGGATTAAGCTGAAACCTGTCCATAGCCAAACTGAGCCAAAAATCAGAGCAAACAGTGCAGTGTCCGGGTATGTAACCCATGTCTTTGTCAATCCTTTTAATCCTATCAGATCGAAAAATCCGTTAACTATTCCAACGCCCTCTGTAAACATGAAACGGATTATTATTCCACCCACTATCATCGGCATAACCATTCCTAGGAAAATCACAGATTTTATAATTGAAGCACCTTTCACGTCCCTCAAAATAATTGCTAGGGCAAGGCCAAAAAATGTAGTTATGGGAAGGTGAATTGCTATCCATACTAAATTGTGAATTAATGCTCCCCAAGGAGGAAACCTGGGAAACCCTTCTAGATTTACGATAGCAAACTGTGGATTTTTTTCATTCAAAACTTCTAAGTAATTATTTAACCCAACAAATTCGCCATTAGGCGATAGAAAACTCATATAAATTGTCTGAAGTATGGGGAAAATTACAAAAATTATCATTGGAATTATAGCAGGTATAAAAAAAAGGGAAAGAGATACCTTTTTGGCAACTTTGTTTTTCATTCTATGCATGCGCCGGATGATTTTCATCTAAAGTTTGTAGCACCGCATCGAGTTGTGAGGGGTCAACCCACAATAGCTGTAACTGGTCCCAGAAGAGAGGTTGCCAATCACCACCAATAGTGTCGTCCATATCTGGCACGGGTTCCACAGCTGACATAGCTTCCATCACATCTCGCATGGGCGCCCAGTGTGCCTCTAATGGCACCTCTAAATGCGTGGCAAACTTCCCTGCAGTCGTCCCTACGTGAACTGTCTGGCCTTCTACACCAGTTAGGAAGGTAAGAAGCTTTTTGGCTTCTTCTAAATGTCGGGTATATTTTGGTATCATCCAGTAGTCAGTTGCAAGAACCGCACCCTCACAGTCCGGTAAAGCGAAGAGGCCTAAATCCGTTGGGTCATCAACCATGCCTGTGAGCCAAGTTCCCATAAAGTATAAGGCGTAGTCTCCAGCCCACCATGTATCAACAGCCGCTGTCCATTCGGTTGGTTCGCTGAAATATTCAGCTTCCAGTAAGGAGACTATTCTATCTTGGAAAATGCTTCTTACTTGAGGGTCTGTAAAGTTGACTGTGCCGTCTATAAGATCTTGCTGAAGTTCTGGTCCTCCAAATGTTATTATGAAATGTTCTACAACGTCTGATATAGGCCATCCAACTCCATCGCCTGTGACTATTGGATTAACTATGCCAGATATTCCTTTTATATCCTCCAGCAAATCAACAAATTCCGTCCAGTTTTCGGGTGGTGTCAATCCATGCGTCTCAAAAAATGACTTGCGATACCAGAAGCCAGGCTTACCCGAAGCGGTGAACGGAGCGCCATAAATTGTTCCATCAACTTTCACGGGATCAAATATTCCGCTGATGTAGTCGGTTTCGTTTACCAAATCATTGAGCTCAAGAAGATGTCCTGCCTCACCTTGTTCCGCGATAAACCATCCCCAAGCTGTAGCTATGACGTCTCCAGGAGTCATTGCTGCTTGAAACTGCAACGGTAAAAGCGTGGCTAGCTGTTCAGCCCTATAGATTACATATTCGGTCTCTATCCCAGGATTTTGATTTTCAAACTCTTCCAAAACCTGTAGAAATGCTTCCATTTCTTTGCCGGCCCAAGGCCCGATAACCCTTAAGGTTATATTTTGTGCGGGAACAAGACCGGGAAGAGCGTCTTCTATTGCACTTAATCGTTCGCTCATTTCTGCCAAGTTGCTAGTTATTGTTAGTATATAAATCAAGGCCCCAGCAGAAATCAGAAGAGTAATAATAACCAAGACCGCAATTATCATCTGCGTTTTTTCTGCCATATTCACCATCACAATTCTCATTATTTTAAGATAAAACCTTATAAAACTTGTGTAACGCAGAAAATTCAAAATCTTAAATGCTCACAAACACATGCTCTACACGATCTTCTAAGAAGAGCCACTTCATACTTTGGTTAAATTTTGCTTTAAACATGCTTAAGTGGTCGCGCCTTTAGCTTTTTGGAAAATTTGAATTTTTCGCATGAGCTGTTAGCGACACCTAAATGAAACTGCAATAGGCGCAATGCACTGCTATTAGCAGCGATTAATAAAATGTATGAAAGTAGGGGCTGGCGTGTTGGCTGTAACCCGCCTTCTGTTCACTGTGGCATTCGACTAATCGGGCTACCCACGCCTCTGGGTAGACTCCTCACAGGCGTCTATTTGCCCTTTCCACTTGCAGGACGGCCGTTTCACCGTTTCCACCCAGCATTCTCAACAACTTAG
>QMYO01000080.1 GCA_003662715.1 Candidatus Bathyarchaeota archaeon
AAGCTTAACCCGCGGAACTTTCTTGTCGCCTTCAGAACTATTCCCCAAGCTTAGAAACAACAGTCCAACGGAAACTGTTAAAAGCAGCAGGAGAGCAACACTTAAAGGTCGCCTTTTAATAATTATCACCTCTTGATAGAAAGAAAGAAAAATTTTATTTAAGCTTTAACTGGGCATTTTTCAAAGAAAAGGGAGGTTATGGAGTTCTACCGTATCTAGATGCGATGGTAACTATATCACATATCTCTATAACATTCCAAGGTCTTGCAAGATCTGCCTCTGGATTCCAGTTTGGGTCTCCGGGTGTAGAGCCGTAGCAGGATGTTGCAAGAACAATGTCTAAAATGTCAATCACATCATCACCGTTTAAGTCGCCTAACATCTTAATTTTTACATAACCATCTGTGAAAATGTTGTTATCAACATTCACCTTGTTCGGCACAGTAGTTGCTTCAGCCCATATTGTAAAGTTGTTGCATGGAGATAAGCCTGTGGTGTTCCAAACGAAAATAATAGTGACATTTTCACCTGGTGCAATGTGGCTAACTTCCCGGGTTCCTATTATCGTAGTGTTTGCGTAGACAGTTACATTGAAAAATTCAGGGACTTCACCCTCATTTGAAGCCACCACTGTTATATTCACTAGTCTTCCAGAATCAACAGTTGCAGGAAAACTTGTTACATCTAGGATGGCAACGTCTCGGTTTTGAGAAGGCCCAGACCATACGACAATCAAGCCCCCTAAGCTTGCATGAACAATTGGATTTCCATTCACATCAGCAAGATCTGTTCCAACAAAATCAAGGGATGACTCTCCAACACCAACGGCCATAAAGGTCATAAAGATGACACTTGAATATCCAGAATTGTTAAATGGTTCTGCAGGTGACAAAGACGCGTAAGCAAACCACGCAAAGCCTTCGGTTATGTTTACAAAGTCCTTAAGCAGCAGAACTGGTTGGTGTAGGACACCCTCTGGATACTCTTCCACTGGAACAGTAATTGTGTGGTTTACGTATTGCAAAACGCTAGGGTTCAAGAGAATCTGACATCAAAGCCATACAGATTTCCCAGAGGCTCCTCATCTGTCAAGTTGAAAATTTTCACACTTACCGTAAAAGTAGAACCGACTATTACAGTTGTAATAGGAGGATCTACGTAAACAACAGGATTATCAGAAGGCAGTTCAGGAGCTTCTGTTACGATAACCAGTTTAGTTGCCAAGTTATTCTGGATAATTGATTCATTTTCAACGGGCGGAGAATAAGCTGTTATGTTGTAGATCCCTTCAATCATTGGTGTCCATGAATAGCTAAGGGTATAGGAAGAACCAGATGAAAGTTCAGGGATCAATGCAAAGTCAACTTCGGTTCCGTTTATTAATAGTTGCAGTTCCACGTTTGTTTCGTTGTTTAAGCCAAGGTTGATAACGGTGGCGTTTAATATCACCGAGCAACTTGGTGTCAGCAAGTTTGGCGCAATTAGGAATTACCGTAGAGTTAACTATTTCGCCGTCGATGAGTAGAAACAGTTCTACGCTGGTCTCATTGTTCAATCCTATGTTAGAAACTGTTGCATTCAATAGCGCTGATTCGCCGGGTTAAAGGTAACTCGGAGACTCTAAAGATACCACAAGTTCATGTTGAAGCTTTTGGTAGCAAGACCATGTAATAGCGTTGTACAGTAGTTGTAGATGGTGGTGATAATAGGGTGGTATGACTTCAAACCATGGAGAAATGTATACTAAGCCTCTAAACGTGACTATGGCACTTTCTTCATAATGTCCAAGCGCAAGATATTCACCGCCCACCAATTCATTTGAGTCCCATCGCCCGTCGTAAGGAAGCGCCGTTCCGACATATGGAAACACCAGAGGGTTTGGAACATTAGTGAAGATAGGATGAGTTGTGTTCACTAAATGCAGAAAGTCTGTCCCTGTTACATCCCACATTGTGGTTTCATTTAACCCGAACAGAAGTGCCAGCTTGTTGTTGTTCGGAACCCAGTAATAAAGCGTTCCAGCCGTGGCTATCAGCCCGTGCCCTTCATGAACGTATCGTTCTATTGCTTCAATTTCAGAGTCTGTGAACTCCCAGCCAGCGTATGGGTCAGATGCACATGAAATAATTAGCACATCTGCTTCAGTGGCTGCAATATCCTCATAGGTTATGTCTTCCTTGTTTAAGGTTGTATAGTCAATGTAGATCATTACGTCGCCAAACAGACGCCACTCGCTATTCAACACTTGCCAATTGGTGATGATGTCGCCGAAAACTTTGCCTGCAGAATGCAACACGAAAGCTTCCACTGGAAATCCAACGTAGATATACTTCCAGAGGACGTTGTTTTCCAAGTTTGTTTCGCCGGGCACGGGCACCACGTAAAGTGTGACGTTGTATAGTCCTTCAATTGTTGGATTCCATGTGAGACTAACTGTTGTCGAGTTTCCACCAGCTAAAAGCCTATCACGGCAGAGTCTACCATAGTGCCGTTTGCAAAGAGCTGCACCATTATGTCAGTCTCGTTGTTCTCTCCGAAATTAAGTATAGTAGCATTTACTATTCCTAAAGCTTCAGGTTCTACATAGAGCGAGGTTCTCCATTCATAAGCTATCGGTTCATGGGCTGGCGGAGTCTGCTCAACAGCCTCTCTGGCATTTATTCTTCTGCATCCATAATATACGTCGAAGCCTTCGTCGCCCAAGTCGTCAGCAATATATCGCAGCCACAGTCTCACCCAACCTCTTGTCTTGTTTGGATATAAGCTCCATATGAGGGCGGCTACACCAGCAACATGAGGACAAGCCATAGAGGTTCCGCTTATATAACTGTAATTCATAGAATAGCCCCAATCATTATGTTATAGTATGTTGACATTGTTGAATAGATATCCACTCCTGGAGCTGCCAGTTCAATCCATTCACCATAGTTAGACCAGTAAGCTGTGTTATCGTATTGATCTGTTGCTGCTACAGCTATAACCTCGTCGTAGCCTGCTGGATATAATTCCGTGTTTGTGGCTTCGTTTCCTGCAGCAGCAACCACCAAAACCCCTGCGTCATAAGCGTATCTAACAGCTTCATGAACCAGTTCACTGTCATAATACGTGCCTAGGCTTAGGCTAATTATGTTAGCTCCACAGTCCGTTGCGTGTATAATTCCACCAGCTACCCAGTCCAAGTAGCCCCAACCCCAACTGTCTACAACCTTTTCAGCCATAACTTGAACCTGAGCCAGTCCAGCTATGCTGCCAGTGACGGCCTTATGATAAATGCCATGCTTAACGTGCTTGTAAGAATTAACGCTAACATTAGAACAGAAACCATTTTCTTTTCCAATTTCCTTTCTCCTCAAATCAGATTTCGCTTCATCACTTATTGGTTTAGCAGTAAATAAAAATATTGAGCATTGTCTTGCTTAACTTTTTTGTGAATTATATGTTTTGCTGCCGCTATTGTGCTTGCACGCGCTTCCATATAATGGAATTCAACAACACCACCAACACACAAGGACGCATAATTGCACTCTGCACCCGCTACAGACCAGACGCATCAGGAGCCGGCGGCAACGGAACCCTAGCAACAATAACATTCACATCCAAATCAACAAACGGACCAAAAACCCAACTTTAACCTTAACAATCCCGTACAGAAAACGTTTAATCCAAAACAAACAAGAACCACAAGCAAAATAAGCTTAGACAATACCCAAAATCATCGGCTGAACCTAGGCCCTATACATATCAAACTTTATAACATGAAATTTTAAAGCACACAAAAGCAAGGATATTCCGAAACTTTTAACTGTTTCAACAAACATATAAACTACTGCTGAAAGGGGAGACGGAGAATTGAGCAAATCATCCTTAATAAAAAACTTAGGAATTGCTCTCCTTATTTCCTCTTTATCACTTCCATTATATAATGTGGCTTCCGTAAATGCATCCGATCCCTCCCTAACAGAAATACTGAACAACCTAGGATTTACAAACATAACACAAACAAACATTGAAACATTCCCTCCAGGAACGTATAACATCACTCTTTATGCAGAATTTGCCCGATACCCAAACGAAAACGAGCTAAGCTACTACGAAGTTAATACAAGCAGCTTCACCGTTCTTTTCTACGGTCCCGAAGGCGGCTCCCAATACATTTCTCCTCCTATAACAAAAACATTTTCAGTCAACTCCCAATTTGGCTTTTCCATGTCACGCACCAAAACACTCCCATACAGATACTTCACCGAATCCTCCAGAAACCCAAGCGGAACAAAATACGCTAAAGTATACAAAAACCTCGACAACCCCAACATGTTCCTAATAGGCTTCGACGAACGCACCTACTGCGACGGAACAGGAGACCTAGATTACAACGACATGATATTTTCACTTCAACTAGAATACTATCTAACCGTAGTCTCACCCTACGACACTCCAAGCGGTGAAGGATGGTACTACAACGGCACACAAGCATTAGCCTCCCTAGCCACTAATGTCATAGATCATGGAAACGGAACCCGCAGAATATTCACCCACTGGAGCGGCGACGCCTCAGGAACAAACCACTCAAAAAGCGAACCAATCTACATGAATAAAAACAAGACAGCAATAGCAAATTGGAAGACACAATACTACTTAACTGTCACCTCCCCCTACGGCACACCTGTCCCCTCAAGCGGATGGTTCGATGCCGGAACGTCAATAACCGCCTCAGTAACCTCACCATGGCAAGGTCCAACAGGCACCCGCTACCTCTGCACAGGCTGGACTGGCACAGGAAGCGTCCCTCCCTCTGGAACCGATACATCAGTAACCTTTACAATAAATCAACCCTCAAACATAACATGGAACTGGAAAACTCAACACCTCCTTAAAGTGTACACAAACCCCGAAGGATTAAGCCCCCAACCCGCAAGAAATCCTCCAGGCGAACCAGAAAACGGCTGGTGGTATGACGTTTCAACCCAAGTTACACTGACAGCCCAACCAATTACCGGATACATATTTGATCACTGGAATATTGACGGCACTCCTCAAGACAGCGGGGTTAACCCCATAACAGTAAACATGAGTGCCCCTCACATAGCAACAGCCTACTACACGCCTACACCTCCGCCTTCAGTTTCCATAACTCCCCTTTCAGCTTCAATAAACGTGGGGCAATCCGTGACTTTCACATCATCAGTCAGCGGAGGAACCCCTCCCTACAGTTGCCAATGGTACTTGAACGATGCTCCAGTTTCAGGAGCCACATCAAATAGTTGGACCTTCAAACCAACAACCAGCGGAATCTATTACGTATACTTGAAGGTTACGGACGAAAGTAACAAATCAGCCCAATCTGAAACCGCCAGAATTTCCGTAGCATCGGTTCCTGTGGGAGGATATTCCATTTCATTGTTAAAACAAACTCCAAAATCTCAAATAGCCGCTTACGCCATGCTAATCGTCTTATTCGCTGTAGCGCTAAGCCTAACAAACTACAAGAAATAGAAAGTTGTCCTCGAACTATGGCACAAAAACTTAACCACCATTTCCCTAATAGAAAAATCACACGTCAAGGTAACACTGATAAACACCTTTCGAATATATTAACACTGGTGTGAGAATCCTCCATGGAAGCTTCAGTAAGCTCTCTAGCAGCACTTCTAATAGCCATCGTTATACTCTACAGCTTATCAGCCGCTTCCGAAGAAACAATCTTCAAAAATTACCCCAAAAACGAAGAAGTACAAGAAACGTGGATTGTTTAGAACAAAGTGGACAAGGACTAGGCTGTTATCCAGTCGCGCCAACCTCAAAGCTAATGATCCGAGTCAATAATGGCAAAAATTCGACTGTAAGCGTACTCATCGATAGTCAACTGAATCTCACATGGACTAATGTTGGGTCTTCAACAATAGTTAAGCCTCCATTTACGATTGAGAACAAGCTTGATTTCAACCTGCTAAATTTGACAGAACTTGTGGCAAAGAATTACATTCAAAACAACCAGACAAATGTCATAGTACCCTTCTCAAACAGCCACACCGTTTTTGGGAAAACCAACTGTTGGTTAGATCAAGAATATATGTCCAATGGGTCACACCAAATACACAAGCAAACATGCTTAATCCATGCGCTTTTTCGCAATGCGCCTATTATTCCTCAATTTAAACTTGCTAATAACACTGAGGTAAGCTAGGTATGGCTGGACCGCAAATTCCAAGCAAACCTAGACCAAAGCGTCCCAATAATTAAAGACCCAGCAGATTGGGCAAAAATAGAAATGTCATATGGTAGAAGCATCAACGGCTCAGGAGTAAAAATTGCCATTCTCGACACAGGCATTGACCCAACTCACCCAGACAATATCCTTCTGGAGAGTCAGCACGATAAATTCAGCCACGGAACCCACTGCGCTAGCATAGCTGCTGGAACCGGAGCAGCAAGCTCAGACCGATACACGGGTGTTGCTCCACAAGCAACAATTTACAACGTCAAAGTCCTAAACAATAAGGAGAAGGTCTTGAAAACTGGATAATAAGCGGAATCCAATGGGCAGTCGATAACGGCGCAAACGTATTAAGCATGAGTTTTGGAGCACAAACCCCCAGCGACGGAACAGATCCCCTCTCAACCACGTCAATTGGGCAATCGAGCAAGGCCAGTCTGTGTTGCCGCCACAGGAAACTTCAGGACCTGCCATGTACAATAACCACCGCAGGAAGTTCAAAGCTTGCGATAACTGTGGGCTTCCTCCAAAAGCGATGCTATCGCAACTTTCAGCTCAAGAGGACCAACAAACGACAACCGTATCAAACCCGACGTGTTAGCGCCAGGAGTCAATATTATAGCAGCCCGCGCCAGCGGTACAAACATGGGCACACCTATCTCCCAATATTATACCGTGGCTTCGGGAACCTCGATGGCAACTCCACATGTAGCGGGCGCCGTAGCACCCTTATTAGACGCTAACCCCTCTTTAACCCATTCAGGTAAAAAAGGCGCTGTCAAACTACGCTGAAGACTTAGGGCTAAACGTACTCGAGTGGGGCTCCGGCAGAATAAACGTTTGCGGTGCGGTTAATGTTTCTCT
>QMYO01000081.1 GCA_003662715.1 Candidatus Bathyarchaeota archaeon
CTCTACATGACCTTCTTCAACCATTGTTGACTCGATAGATGTCATAGGGTTTGTTGGTTCCACAGTAGCTGAGTCTGTCGGGGTTTCTGTTGAATTGTGGGATGCTACTGTTTCTTGATTTCCAGATGGTACTATAGGCTTTTCTGAAAACTTTGAATACTTTTCCCTAGCTAATAAATCCTCAATTGTTATCTTCGGTTTTTCTCGGCTTAGCGGCGTTTCAACAGTTAACTTAGATTTTTTTTGAGTACCCAAAGGTAAGGCGGGTAAAATAACTCCGCAATGAGGACAAGCGAAGTGTTCACGGGGAGGCGTCTCTGACAAAACAGTTAACTTCATGGGTTTTTGGAAAATTTTTTTGCATTCTTGATTTGGACAAAGATAAAAAGATTCAGGCGAAGTTTCTTCTTTCAACCAGCCTTTTCTCTTGAGCACAATGATGTAGAGAGTTATGATTATGCCGAGCACAGTTATGGTTATCGCTGTGACAGCCTCGAACGTATAGGGAAACATGCTGTTTCACTTATGCAGTGTTGAAAGTCACCTTGATGTAATATGTATCCGCCACTGTGGTGTTTTGACCCCAATTGTAGTTTGTTGATTGGGAACCATCGCTAGAAGCGTAGATTTGCTGTACTTGGCTTCCGTTCAAGGAAAAGCTAGTGGTAGTTACAGAATGGATTAGATCGTTAGTAGAATTATATAATTCCCACGTAATCTGTACGTTTCCCGTATATCCACCAGTCTCGGTTACAAAGCGTACATACCATGGGTCGGTAATTGGAAGATTACTGAGGGAAGTAGACCAGCCAGTTGAATTATCTAAAGAGTATTGGACTTGACCGTTTACAGCTACTACTGTTACGTTTCCTCCCTGAAATGTTCCGAGGAGGGTGGCGTAGACTGCGATTATTAAGGCGATGGATATGAGGGCTATTAATGTGACGACGACGAATTCTTTTTGGGCTTTAGTTGTGTTCACTTCGCCTTCACCTCCCTAAAATTTTTCATTTTTTGTATTTTTTCTACACTCTAAACTGTTATATTAAGTCTTTTGTCTTACGATATATATTAAGAGTCCGATTCTAACTTATATATATTTTGAATCCACTTCCAACATTGATTAGACTTCGATTCGGCTTAATACATATTCAAAGTCGTAACCGTCAATTCATAACCATTTTTACTGATCACGAGCACTTTTCATGTGATCAGCTGATCCGTATTCAACATATTTAAGAATGGGAAAAAAGTTGCGTAGAAGGCTAATTGCAGAGTTGAGTTTCTTCTTTCTTATCTTAATGTCTAGCGTTATGACACTAGAGCCGCTTACAATGACCGCTGAGGTTTCAGCTCAACCATCAGTTCCTTATGAACTTGGAAACTGGACTTATGTGGGTAAGCCTGTTTTGCCTTTGAAGGTGAATGCGTCTCAAATTCCGATAGGTGCTAACTGGACTTATGTTTACACTTTAAACGCTAACCACACTTATCACGTGTACTTCTACGGAGCATGGATTAATTACGATCCCTATTATCCTAAAACGGACTATGACATTTTCGTTTACGACCCAAACGGAGAATTAGAGTCATACCACACCGAAGCAGCGGGATTACCTGAACATTTAGGAACCACGGTGGATCAGCCCTTTTTCACTCCAAAACAAACGGGCAACTATAGTTTCTTCATAAAAAATGATCCGAGAGAAAGTCAAGGCGAAGAAGAGGGCACCTTCATGCTGATTGAACATATTGAACCCAATAGGTGGTATCAACGTTATCTTGTGGGAAAAGTGAATGATATGCCAGTTGAAAACACGTCTTGGGCGTATGAATTTAGCACAACAAGCAAACGTATAGAGGTGTGGATTGATGTGCCCGATACTCTTGATATGTATGAGGCTCGACTGTATCTTATGGCGAATCCTTCAAAGGGTATAGGTGATCTATTAAACGATGTGCCTTTGGCTTGGGAACCTGGACTATACGGCGGGTTAGACGACCTAGAAGATTATGGTGGATATAACCTAGATAGCAGAGGTTTCAGACATACCGAAGCAATGGCGAGCTGCGAGTTTCCAGGACAAGACATGTTAATCAATTACACTTCTCCATATGAAGGAAACAGCCTTTATCATCTAGTTCTAATAGCTGAAGATGGATTTGGCAGCCTCAATTTCACGGTTAAAACAGATTTTGAACCTCCTAGTTTGAGTGTTGAAAACCCTATAGAAAAGGCATATCCCAACAATGAAACCACAATAACAGCTCATATAAACGATGAATCTAGCTTGAAAAGAGTGCTATTAAATTATACCATAGATGACTGGAAAACATGGACTTCAACTGCGATGTCGGCATCTCAAAACCAAACATATATTGGAACAATACCTGAACAACCCGCTGGAGTTGTTGTTAAATACAAAATTTTGGCAGTGGACATAGCAGATAACAGCGCTGAAGTAAATGGTAGTTATGTGGTAAAGAATCCAGCCAACGTATCCATCAACTTATCTAACTCTACTATCGATTATGGCGAAAACATTACGGTTACTGGTGTAATCTCACCAAGCGGAGCAACAGTGACGTTAAACTATACCCTTAACAATACTGTGGTGTCTAGGTTGGTGTCCACAAACTCAAGCGGTTTCTTTAACGATGTTTACATGCCAAACCAAACTGGAATCTGGACGGTATCAGCGAGTTGGTATGGCAACGAGAGTTATTTTGGCGCATCCAGTGGTTACAAAAACTTCACTGTCAATCGAACTCCGATGTCGCTAATTTGCAATGTAAGCAGGGTTAAGCTAACCATTGGAGAGAACGTAACAATATTTGGGTCGGTTAATCCTATCATGGAAAATATGAGCATTACATTAGCATTTACAATGCCAAACGGCTCAGCTATCGAGAGATATGTTTACACAAATTCAAATGGCACCTTTATTGTTAGTTTTCGCCCAAACTTCATAGGAACTTGGCGTGTCCAAGCAAAATTTGATGGCGACGATTTACGAGGCGAATCATACAGCGAATTGGTGTCTTTCTTTGTAGCTGATACTTGGATAAACCAGTACATGATGCATATCATTATAGGTGCGGTCGCTGTCATAATTGTTTTCGTAGCCGTAGTCTTCATCAGAAAACGAAGATACGGATAGCTTACTTAATTGGGTTGAAGAATTTATTTAACTTCTTAATTATGTATATGCCTTTACGATACACAAGCTTTTTTTCCTCCGCATACATAACTACCCACAAGGTGCTTTTATTTGAGAATCGGCTTCTTTGTCTGGGAATACCCACCTAAACTTGTAGGCGGCTTAGGCACATACGCCGAATACATAACCCGAGAATTCGTTGAACTCGGACATGACGTCACAGTTTTCACACTTAACCCAGGAGACCTACGAACAAGAGAAATAAGAAAAGGCGTGGAAATTCATCGCCCCCTAATCGCCAATGCAAGCAACGTATTCCCAATGTTCGTCATTGATGACCTGAAAAAATGGGGAACAAACATCCGCTTCTTCAACGACATCTTCATCTACAACATCCTCAGCTCAACAAAACTCATCAACGGACTAATCAGAAAGGAAGGCTACCACTTTGACGTACTATGCGTCCACGACTGGCTAAGCAGCATCTCAGGAATCATAGCCAAAAACGAAACAAAAATACCCGTGGTTTTCCATGTCCACAGCACTGAGTGGGGCAGAAGTGGCGGCCGAGGCTCCCAAGTAGTATCTCATCTTGAATGGGCGACTGGCCAAGCCGTTGACCGCATAATCACCGTCAGCCACACAATGAGAGAAGACCTTGTTCGACACGGCTGGCCCGTATCAAAGATCAGCGTAGTCTGGAATGGAGTGGACCCTGAACGATACGATCCTAAAAGATGTAAAGAGGAAGATATTAAGAAGATTCGACGTAAACATGGCATCGAAGATGATGAAAGTATGCTCTTTTTCTTAGGACGACTAACATGGGTGAAAGGCGTTAGAAACCTAATCCAAGGTATGCCGATGATATTGGAGGAGTATCCTAAGACAAAATTGGTGATTTTAGGTAAAGGAGAAGAGCAAAGAGACATTGTTGAAACAGCGAGAAGACTTGGAATAGCAGACAAAGTTGTTTGCCATTTCGAATTTGTCCCAGAAGAAGAAAGAATTCTACATTACGCCGCTTCTGACGTCTGCATTTTTCCATCCATATATGAACCTTTTGGCATTGTAAGCCTAGAAGCTATGTCTATGGCGAAACCACTTGTAGTTGGGGCTCATGGAGTAGTTGGCTTCAAAGAGCAGGTTATATGTCATGGTCCAGATCAGAATGGAATCCACGTGAATGGCGGAGATGCAGCGGATATTGCTTGGGGAGTAAAAGAGATTTTGAAGGACCCGGAGAGAGCGAAAAGGTGGGGAGAAAATGGGCGCAAGAGGGTTTTGCAGTATTTCACTTGGACAAAGGCAGCTGAGCAAACTCTTCAGATATATCAGGCTCTCCAATCGTAGCTAAACAATGTTGGCAGTTGAGGTCTATTAGCGTCTTCTCTTCGGTTTCTTCTAACTCTTCTTCTCCTCCTCGCTCTCCTCTCCTTCTCCGCTCCGCTTATCAGAACCTAGCTTCTTCATTTCACCGGAAAAGAGTAGGTTGGGAGGCGGATAAGGCGTATCAAGGATTGTGGCTAAAAGAAAAGTGGTCGTAAAAACATGTTGATATACTCTGTGGAGCAACAAAGGTATCTTCGTTTCCGGGTCAACTTCCAACAACTTTTCTATTGCAGGATTACTACCAGAAAGAGTCGCTACTCCCTCAATCTCAAACTTCACCACACTGGGTTTTGTGCCTACAGTTAAAACAAAACCAACAACTAATCTTCCGCTCTTCCGTTCTTTCTCTTCTAACTTAGCGTTAACGTCAAAATTAAACGTAGTCGATTCTTCTTTCTCTCCAAACTTAACACCACGCAAGCCTAGGACATCAACTTCGATTGAAACTCCGGCTGCGCTACTTTCTGCTGAAATGACTGATTCCCCACTTCACTTAGACGTTAATAGATGAAACCTATCTTTTTTCTTAACCTCAACTCTAAATCTGAAACCTTAACGATTTTTTCGCTTTGTGTGTATAAGTCTGCTACACACATCTTCAGTATTGAACCGTAAACCACTGTCTTAAGTCATAATGTTTAAATCATAATATTCCATATTTATATTCTGGTAAAAAACGACAAGAGGACATCATTTTGCCTTCCGCCCTAGGCTTCGGTCATCAAGGAAAAAAAGAAAAAGAAGGAGCAACTGAGCTTAAGCAGACACAAGTCAGAACAAAAATCAATGGTGCACAGATAAATGTGTCAATTTGGAAGCCTCAACCTAAGTCTCCTCTTGTCTCAAAATATAACGTGGAGAAATATGACCTACATCCAAACTACGTTTTTCCAGACTCAGCTAAAAGCATGATTCCTAAGGGTACTCCAGCATATCTAGATAGAGGCGAAAGATACGTTGAGCGGATTGTCCGTGCATTGTATTACTTTAAACAATGTGCCCTAATCGGTCCCAGCGGAACTGGAAAAACACACGTGGTTTATATCGTAGCAGAAATCACCGGGCTTCCTCTATGGGAAATCAACTGTGGACTGCAAACTTCAGCTTACGACATGTTCGGAAGGTATATTGGGCTAGGCAAAGAAAACTGGATTGACGGGCAAATCGTTGCTTGGTGCAGAATTGGAGGAATTCTATATCTAGACGAAGCGAACATGATGAAACAAGACATCGCTGCACGTTTAAATCCAATATTAGATACACGTGGACACATAGTTTTGACAGAAAAAGACAACGAAATCGTTCATAGACATCCATACGGATATGTCATAATCGCCATGAATCCCTTTACAAGCGAATTTGTTGGCACAAAGCCTCTGAACGCTGCATTTCGACGGAGGATGTCGGTTTGGATAAACTTTGACTATTTAAGCGTTGGCGACCAAATATGCCCAGACGAAGTCAAACTAGTTCAAAAGCGCGGAAAAGTTTCAGAGGACATAGCAGAAAAAGTGGTCAGGGTTGGAGCAGAGCTACGAAGACAATACAAGAGCGGCGACCTACCATACGGTCCTTCACCTGGAGACCTAATTAACTGGGCAACATTAATTTCAGACGGCAGCTCACCGCTAGTGGCAGCGGAGGAAACTATCGTTGGCACAACAAGTGATGATGCGGAAATACAGGACATAGTTAGACGAATAGTTCAAGCTACTTTTGCAGAGTAATTAGCAGGAAAAGGAGGTTTTGCACTTGGATTTCTATGATTACGCTTGTGCTACCTCTTTTCAAATAACAAAAAAGAAACGTGACGAAATCAAAATTCTTCTTCGTGACAATATATCATTTCCTATACTTGGAAAGGATGAAATCGGTTACGTCGTATGTTTGGCGAAACCTAAAAGGATACATGACGACCATATTAGTCTTCAAGGAATGCTTTTCGACTCAAAAGACCCGGAGCATAGAAAAATCATCTGGCGCTTGTTCAAAGCGTCAATTTATCATCTGAATTTACATGCTGCATTCTCCGATTTTGAGGTATATGCTGATTGGGCTAAGGACAAGCACATAAATTTAGCAACATACGTCGTGAGCACGCTGGAAGATGCTGTGGTAAATGCGTATCTTAGAAAACTATGGTCGCCGTTGATACTTGACATAGCCTACGCAAATGCAATCGCGCATCTTAGATTAAAACCAGCATCTTTAATTCCAGACGACACACTTCAAGTGATGACCTCAACGCTTTCCTCTTTCACAACTGGGATGACTAAAGGAAAGCTATCTGATGAAATGCAAAAAGACGTTGACGACCTAACTTTTTTCCTTCGCGAAATGGAGAATCTAACCTATAAAGAACTGCTTAAAGAAAGCAAATCAAAGAATAAGAAAATTAATTCAGACGGGTTTATTGCTAAAAAAATAAGTTTTGCAGAAAAAATGTATGAACGGTTGTCTCGTTACGGAGAGCCTTCTGAAGTGC
>QMYO01000082.1 GCA_003662715.1 Candidatus Bathyarchaeota archaeon
AAACAATTCATAGCCGAAAACTCGGATGACAAAACCGTCTTAGAATCCTTCATAAAATACGTCAAAGAATTCGACCCTGACATCATTGTTGGTTACGGAACCAGTCGACAAGATTGGCCTTATCTTCTTAGCCGCTCCAAAAAACTAGGCGTCAACCTGTTGATTGATCGGGCAAATACAGAACCCCATACAAGCGTGTTTGGTCACGTATCAATTACGGGACGAGTAAACATTGACCTTTTTGATTTTGCTGATGAACTGGCTGAAGTTAAGGTAAAAACGTTGGAAAATGTAGCTGACTTCTTGGGTGTTATGAAAATTGAAAAACGCACAATCATTGAAGACATAGATATCTCTGAATACTGGAAAAGCCCAGAAAAACGTCCCTCATTACTGAAGTTTTCCAAGGAAAACACAAAGTGTATCATGGGCATAGCCAACAACATGCTAGACTTTGCTATGCAGTTGTCCAATTTGGTTGGTTTGCCTCTTGACTATGTGGGCGCAGCGGCAGTAGGTTTTCGAGTTGAGTGGTTTTTGATTCGGGAAGCTTACAGAATCGGTGAGCTTGTTCCAAAGAGGATTGAACGTCCTTACTTCCCATATGTAGGAGGGGTTGTTCTTGAACCTAGGCAAGGTGTTCATGAAAACATTGCGGTGCTTGACTTTAAAGCTATGTATCCGAACATCATGATTACTTACAACGTTTCACCCGACACCTATGTCCCACAAGATGAACCAGAACCTGAGTGCGGTGTGAACGTGGCTCCTGAAGTGAAACACAGATTCCGTAGAGAACCATCTGGCTTCTATAAGGAAGTGCTGTCTCATCTCATAGCTGTTCGAGATGAAATTCGTCCCAAACTAAAGAAGCTTAGTCCTAAAAGTGGGGAATACCGTGTTCTTGATGCTAGACAAAAAGCTGTGAAGGTGATAACTAACGCTTCTTATGGCTATACTGGCTGGATAGGTGCACGATGGTACATAAAGCCGGTTGCTGAAGCCACTACGGCTTGGGGACGATATGTTATTTCAAACACTATAAAGTTGGCTAGGAAAGTTGGGTTGGATGTAATATATAGTGACACTGATAGCATCTTCATAAAATATGACCCAGAAAAAGTTGAAAGGGTTTCTAAAGAAATCAGTAAAACATTCGGGTTAGAGATAAAACCCGACAAGATTTATGTTCGCATCTTGTTTACTGAGGCGAAAAAGCGATACTGCGGGCTTTTGCCAGATGGACGGTTAGATATGGTGGGCTTGGAGGTGGTGAGAGGAGACTGGGCTGCGGTAGCTAAAAACGTGCAAGAAAAAGTGTTAGAGATAATACTCAAGGAGAAGTCGCAAGAAAAAGCAACAAAGTTCGTGCGACAATTTATTGTTGACCTTAGAAAAAAGAAGGTGCCATACCGCGACCTTATCATATGGAAAACGCTCACTAAACGGATTGAAGAATATGCAGTAAGGGCTCCGCATGTTGAAGCGGCGAGAACGCTGATGAAGGAAGGCTGGGAGTTGTCAATGGGTGATAAGATTGGTTATGTCATTGTTACTGGTACTGGTCGCTTATATGAAAGAGCTAAGCCTTACGTGTTAGCTTCTTATGACGAGGTAGATATTGAATACTACGTGTCAAATCAGGTTGTGCCCGCTGCATCCAGAATCTTAGCTATGTTTGGCGTAACTGAAGATGAGTTGCTTCCCTCTAAAACAAGGACTCTCTTAGATTTCACGAAAAGTTAGTCCTTAACGTCGTCGAATGTTAAAAGATGCATACCTAACGGCGGTTTTATAGAATCTGAAATACGGGCTGCCACAATATGTGTGACCTTCTTTTTACTCGCTATGTCCACGAGTCTCTGTGTTATCACGCCATCAAAAACCACGGTGTCTACACCATCGGTTTGAGTAAGTTTCTCCGCGAGTCCGCTTACGGGTAGTCGTTCTATCTGCTTCATCTTTTCGTTGAACAACACTGCCTCCAAGGTTCCTTCTAGCTCACTAACAGCTCCAACAATTTGTTTTGGGACGAATATTTTCTGTCGTTCCTTAAACTTCTTAACCTTTGCTTTTTCTACGGGAACTTTGTTCTTGAGGGCTGCCTTGATTTGTTTGCCATTAAGTTCCTCCACTTCTTTGCCTGATGGAGCTCTAGCTACATACTTGATGTCGGCGACCTGCATGAGTTCTTTAAGTATGAGGTCTCCTCCACGGTCTCCGTCAAGAAATGCTGTTGCCTCTTTTTTCTTACACAAATTTATGATGGTTTCAGGAATTTTAGCGCCCTCAACTGCGATGGCGTTCTCTATTCCATATTTTAGCAGATTTATTACGTCAGCTCTTCCCTCGACAATGAGTATTTCCTTAGAATCTTCAACTTTGGGTCCAGCTGTTAGTCCTTCTGGTCCATATTTTTCAACTTTAACCATTCTTAGTATTTCTGAAACTTCTCTGAATATTTCGTCGGTGGTTGGAAGAGTTTCAATCGTCCATTCTTGAAGAATTTTTTTGGCTCTATCAATGATTGCTCTTCGCTTAGTGTCACGTAAATCTTCGAGTTTTTCTAAGGTGACCTTGGCTGAGCAAGGTCCCACTCTATCTATGCTCTCAAGACTTGCTGCAATAATGGCGGTGGACACTCTGTCAAGACTTGTTGGAATAAGTATAGTGCCTGTTGTTTTGTCCTGTTTTGACTGTAAATTGATTTCTATTCTTCCTATTCTTCCCGATTTTTGGAGTTCTCGAAGGTCCAGTTCTGAGCCAAATAATCCTTCTGTTTGACCAAAAACTGCTCCGATAACATCAGATTTCTCGACAACTCCCTCCACTTCGAATTTGGCACGGATTACATACTTTACCGTAACCGTTTGTGATGAACCCATTAAATTTCACCTCAATCAAAGATTTAACCTCATTAAAACATGAGATGCACTACGTTTTAGTTAATGGTATCTCTTATACTTTACTATCTTATACTCCACATTTTTTCCTCAACGTCTCCATGTAAGTTGCTAAGCCTTCAATATCTTTAACCTCTCGCCCTACAAGACTCAAGAGTTCCTTCCAAAAAAGCGAATTGGACTTTATCTTCATTTTTTCAAGATGCTGAGTTAAGCGTCTGGTCCATTCTTTACCTCGCTTGTCGAAGTCCATCAGAAGTATAACTTCATCTTGCCCTCTCTTCTCCACTTCACTGAGAATATCAAAGAAAGACTTCCCCGAAGTTTTAGCTAAAATAAAGTTACCATTTACGTCCAGTTTTTGCAATGCATGAACATCGTTTTTTCCCTCCACAATTACTGGAACACCCTTAGCTGCTTCTTTTCCAAGTCTCTCTAAAAGTTGCAAGATTTTCTCCATCTTTTTCTCCAGTTTACTCGACAACTCTTTCTACCTTGTAATCTCTATCTCCATCATTTTCTCCAAAGTCTGCGGATGCCTACGGAAATATTCTCTAGCTGGTTTCAGAATTTCTATAAGCGCCTCTGCAACGCCATTCTTTAAGTCAAGAGGATGAAGCTTTCCATTTAAATAGGCTTTCACCGTTTCTTTATAGCTTTCGTAACTTTCCGGACCGCCATACTTGGATAGTCGCGGAACGTCTAACTGCTCCTTTTCCGCAAATATCACATACTTAATCAGCTCAAACACAGGGTTTCCCTCAACCTGCTTGGGAGGACAGTAAGCTGCCTTTACCTTTGCTTTAATATCGTCTGGCGTATCATGGATGAATATGCAGGTTTTAGGGACGCTTTTGGACATTTTTGAACTAATCTCTACGTTTATGTTAACATTTTCGTCGAACTGTTTTTCCGTTTTTTCAGGCTCCTGCAATCCCATGAGAAGATGGGTGTGAATGCACACAGGCTTTTTCCAGCCAAGTTTTTCAGCGCTGTCCCTCGCTAACATGTGGGCTTTTCTCTGGTCCATGCCTGCGCAAGCTACATCAATGTTCATGTGGAATATGTCGGCTGCTTGCATACAAGGATAGTAAACCCAAGCGGTTTCCATGTCTGTTAAGCTTGTTTCTCGACCCATAATGGGTAATGCCCGCCATATCCTTTTGATTGAGGCATTTTTTGCTATGCGAATTACTTTTTCCCAATATTCTATGTCTTTAGCTATGTCAGATGCCCACACATACTGTACGCTTTCAGGTTTAATTCCAAGCGCGGTGAAGCATTGTTTAAAATATTCGCCGCAGACGCGAATGTTTTCCATGTTGCCGCCTAGCTTGTTGTTTATCCATGAGTGCCAGTCAGCGAGAAAAATTGTGAACTTGAAGCCGGCTTTTATCATGTCTTTAATCTTGGAGCCGCAGACTATGCCCATTCCAATGTGCATGAGCCCGCTGGATTCGAATCCCCAGTATGCTTTGGGTTTTGTTTTGGTCTCTAACAATTCACGTAGTTCTTGGGTGGTCACGATTTCTTCTGTATTTCTTGTGGCGAGGGTTAGTTTCTGCTCCAAGTCCAAGCTTGATCGCCTGTTAGTTCTTCGATGTCAATTAACTTAAAAGTTCTTGTCAGTACGACTTTTGTTTAATTATAAAAAAGAGGGGAAGGGATGAAGAGCTAGGGTAACTCTATTTCATTGAGCTGTTCTAAATCCTCTAAACTGTTCATTTTTATCTTCTTTTCTGAGATTGTGTAGAGCACGTTGTCTATGTAAAGAGACCTTTTCACAGAGAAAGGAGAAGAGAAATAGTAACCGTTTTTCATAAGGTCTTGGTTGTCCTCTAGGTGGGTGATTCTGCCTTTAAGCAAAAGTCCATAGTCTAGGGATATGCCAAATACGTAGGCGCCCTGCCAAACGAAGCCTTTGCCGCTCTCTACGACTGAAACAGGTATTACGAGAAGGTTTCTCATTTTATCGAACAAAAACGCTTTGTGATCTCTTAAAACAGGTGATTCTGTTCCTCTGTCGCCTATTTCATATTTATCTATCTCCTTTGGGTTCCCAACGTCGCTTACGTCAAAGAGTGATATTTTCACTCCTTGATACCACGAGAAGTCTCCTTGCTCTGCTGCAATGGTTTCTTTACCTACGCCTATCACGTGATCTTCATCGTAGGGATGTAGATAATCAGAGTAGCCAGTTATCTTAAGTTGACCGAGAACTTCTGGGTTGTATGGGTCTTTTAAATCTATTACAAACAGTGGGTCAACCTTTCTGAAGGTTACGAGGTAGCATCTGTCACCCATGAACCTAGCCGAGTAAATCTTTTCTCCGGGAGCAAGGTCTTCCAGTCTACCAACGATGTTTAAGTCCATGTCAAGAACGTATATGTGATTCTTGGAAGATGCTTCGTCAAAACTTTTTGCAATGTGACCTGTCGTGGTTGCTATTCTAAAATAGCCTTCATGTTCATCCATAGAGAACTGATTCAACACGTAACCAGGAACATCGCCGCTTGCCGCCAACTCGATTTGACTACCTTCTATATGAATTCTATAGATAAGCGTCTTCTCATTTACCGTAAAGGTTACTGGGGAAGTTATGTAAATGTTGTTCAAAGAAACGTACATGTTGCTTGTTGCTCCCAGCAAGAATTCTTCGTACGTTGGTTCTTCTGCATCGTTCTGTACATTTACAGCAACTATGGTAGTGAACGTGTAGGAGTAGTCAGGGATGTCGAGATAATGGATTTCAGTGGCAGGTATTTCCTTAACTTTGTCGTCAAAATAAATTTTTGGAAGTGCTACTTCATCTTCTTGGAGGTATGCTGGCTGGTTTATCACGGCGTAAACGTAGTCACCTATCATCCTTGAATTGAAATAATAGCCGTCTAGAGGGACGTTTCTCGTCAAATCAGGGTTTTCTTTGTCTGAAATATCATACACTTTAATTAAGGTTCTAGGTGTTTCATAAGCAGATGGGTCGTAAACTCTGTATCCTTCATCCTCGAAGACGACCAGTTTATCCCCGTTTATGAATACTCCTCGCAATGCTCCATCTAAATCTATCTTGGAGATGACCTCAGCCTCTTCGGCGGGATACGCCTTTAGAATGACAACGCTCCTGTTGGAGATAACATAGATATATTCTCCGTCAGTCTTTACTATATCCGCCTCATCCACACCCGCAACTTGAATGTTTGTCGCCGAGTAGTCAGGAACACTGCTAAACGCTTCTATGACACTGCTCGAAGACCTCGACATTAGCATGGCTCCCGAAAAAGACCTTTCGGGATAATAAAGATAAGCTTGTGAACTTGATTTTACAAAATCTTTCAAATCTTCATAGGAAGAGAACTTTTTCAATGACAATGAATAGTAACGGAAATCTCCTACGAGATAGTATGGAGCAATTGCACCAAATATTATCGTAACCAAGGCAATGAAAAAGACGATTTTTCTCATGTTTTCACTCACTCCTTAACGTTCAGTCTTTTTCTGCTTTGATTTTGTCACTCATCGCTTCCAGTAATATTGCCGCTTTGTAGACCACGTAAGCTAATAAGATGATTACAATGAAGATACCGAAATCTTGTAACGCCTCTATAATTTCTGTTAAGCTCAATTTCCCAATGCCTCCAATTCAACAAAGGCGCTGAGGGATTTAATACCATGTTTTAGAACAAGCCGTACTAAAAACAGAACAGTAATCCTTTTTCGCGGGCGCTGTGTCCCACGTAACTAACACTCAGCTTCACAGCAGAGCCACACGCTCCCCTCAGCGGAGCTCTCTCTAACGCGGGTATTTAGAGCGCCCGCGCCCACCGTGTCCCACGCCTGGGTAAACCCTCTGTCATGGGTGGATGGAACATCCGCCTCTGTTGGGTCCGTCTGCATGGGCCCTTCTTAGAGGTTTCGGTGGGATTTTGACTCCGCTTTCATCATCGCCACTAAAGAAGACGGGAATTCAAGGAGATAAGTTTTCCTAGCCGGTGGGAGGAAACTTTTCAAATTTCTTCGAGGTCTATTTCAAAAGCGCCTCCTGGATTTTCAAGTTCAAACTTGGTAATAATTTCTCGATGAATCTCTCCCAGAATGTCTATTTTTCTGCCCT
>QMYO01000083.1 GCA_003662715.1 Candidatus Bathyarchaeota archaeon
AAAACGGTTCTTGAGCTGGTTGAAGACAGAATTAAAGAATTAAAAGAAATGTCTGTCTAAGAGTTTACGCAGAACTTCAAATTCTGGAAAAACTCTAATAAACATGAAGAATGATACTTAAATCTTCAACAAGGCGCGGTGCACCATCTCAATGAAAATCTGCATGTTAACCTGGGAATACCCACCTCGAGTGGTGGGAGGAATTGCTCGCCACTGCGAAGGTTTGGCTAAAGCCATTGCCCATGAAGGTCATGAAGTATACATCTTCACCTTAGATTTTCCAGGTGCACCCGATTACGAGGAGGTTGATGGTGTTAAGATTTATCGCACCGTCACAGAACTGGGGCATCCAAACTTTTTAACATGGGCTCTTTTGTTTAATCACTTCTTGGAGAAACGATTAGGGCAAGTAAGTCAACAGGTTAAGTTTGACATTATTCATGTTCATGACTGGTTAACTGCTCCAGCAGGCATATCCTCTAAATATCGTTTGGGAAAGCCGATGGTTCTCACTGTTCACAGCACAGAGGTCGGTCGAGCTCAAGGCATCCATAACCCTGACTCCTTTGCCATCGATGGGATGGAATGGTGGGCAACTTATGAAGCAAGCAAGGTCATAGTCACCAGCAGTTCCATGAAAGGGGAACTCTGCGGTCACTTTCACTTACCAGCAGACAAGATTGAAGTTATTTCAAACGCTATAGAATTAACAAAATATAACATTTCTATAGACCGACAATCGGTTAGAAGTCGTTATGGAGTTGGACCTCACGAAAAGCTAGTTCTTTGTGTGGGTCGCTTGGTTCCTCAAAAAGGAATAGAATACTTGATTCATGCTGTGCCCTCTATATCTTGGCGTCATCCAGAAGCAAGATTCATCATTGTAGGCGAAGGATGGTTGAAGGGGCATCTGGAATATCTTGCACAAACCACTGGACACGGATGGAAGATACGTTTTACAGGTTTCATCCCTGATTCAGAAGTGATAGCACTCATGACCAGCGCCGACGTTCTGGTTATCCCATCCATTTATGAGCCCTTCGGCATAGTTGCTCTAGAGGGGATGGCGGCGGGGGTTCCAGTTGTGGCGAGTCAAGTTGGAGGCTTAGCAGAGGTAGTAGAGCATGACCGCACTGGGATTCTTGTGTATCCAAGGAATCCTGAATCAATTGCTTGGGGTGTTGACCGAATTTTATCTGACCCGGGTCATGCTCGGTGGCTAACTGAAAATGCTCGGGAAATGATACAAAAGACTTATAGTTGGGAAGCTATTGCTAAGAAAACTGTGAAGGTCTATAAAGAGGTTGGAGGGTGAAATGTCCGAAGAAGTGCCTGAAGAGTTCCGTTTACTCTGCATGTTACATAATATAGGTGCAACTAAATGGGAAAAGTCACTTTCTATTCAAGAAATTTCCCAGTGGACTGCTATGGAAACTTCATCAATAGAGTTTCACCTTCAGAAACTGGTTGAATCGGGTTATGTTCAACCCATTGAAGGCGAAGGCGTTGGCAAATATCACCTCACGCCTGATGGAATAAGAAAAGTGTTAACCCTATACTCTTAGCGTTTACTCATGTACTTTTCTGAAAATCTTGGGTCTACGGTACAGTTTGACACCATCGCGTTCAGTGACATATTCAAAGCCGGCTTAGCAATTCCTTGTCCTCTTCAATGGTTGATGCAGCCGTCACGTCACACTCATCTTCCTTTAGCGGCATCAGTTTCATCATCTCATTGTAGGCTTCTTCTAAAGTCATATTCTCACTCTACCAATGATTGTTGTTGAACAAAGAAAAATTTTGGATTGCCCAACAAATCAGAGCCTCTTTCTTCGTCCGACAATACTAAAGCCAGCGGAATGGAACAAAAACAAAAAAAGGGAAGTTTGCGGGGAACATCCCCGATACCAAATGAGTAAAGCGCTAACCCTATACAGTTAACATAACTTTCGGCAAGTTTAAGAGTGGCTGGGGGCTTTGTGAGATGGATGCGGGAGGAAAATGATGGCTATAGCCTCCAGCAAACAAGGAATGCCCCTCAGCCACTGGAAGCTACAAGCAAAGAAAAACGGGGTATATAGGTTTTTCGGAGTATAGAGAAAAGGGTATATGCGCTATTTTGAATTGTTTAAGACACACGATTCTTGACCTTGACAAACGAGGGCGCATAATTGGAATAGAAATCCTTGATGCATCAAAAAAATTAGGTAAAGAACTTGTCAACAAAATACTGAACACGGAAAAACTGGCTGTAGCGGCTTAATTTAATATCTATTTTACACAATTTTCTCTTCTTTCTTAACTGCTTCCCTCAGATTTTCAGCAGCATCCTCAGGCGGCACAACATTTATGAACATTCCAGTGCTCTTTTCAAAACCAGCCCAAATAGACAACTTAGGATAAACCTCCAGATGCCAATGATAATAGTCGCTATCCTCTTCACTTGCTGCAATATGAAAACCAAAATTGTAGGGAGGGTCTCTCAAAAGCGATTTTAACCCACCGAGACAAACCCTCAAAGCCATAGCTAAATCCTTTATCTCCACTCGTGACATATCCAGCAACGTTGACTGATGTCTTTTAGGGAAAATCCAAAACTCGAAAGGATGGATACTTGCCCAAGGAGCGAAAGCAACGAAACCGTTATTTTCCCAGATGAAGCGGGGGCTGTTCTTCTCCTTTCCCAGAATTTCACAAAATATGCACCGCTTGTTTTCCGTCCAAAAACTTTTGCTCGCCTTCAATTCTTCACTCACAATTCTTGGAACAAGAGGCGTCGAAATCAACTGACTGTGAGCATGAGAAAGAGACGCTCCAGCATCTCGCTTATGATTTCTAAAGATAGAAACATATTTTGTGTATGTCTCTGCGGAAATTTCGCTTAATCGGTCGAGATAAGCATTGATGAGATAGACCAGCTGTGAAATTCGCGCTACTCCGGGATGCTCGTCATGGCGAGGTGACTCAACCAGAACTTCATGATGACCAGTTGCATTCATAAAAACGGAGTCAGCCTTCTTTATCTCTCCATTTTGGATAGGAGAAAACGCAGGATAGAGATTTGAAAAACAGCGTATTAACCAGTTTTTGTGGCGAAAACCGTTTTGGTCCTTCTCTTTTTTAATATCTCCGTTAGAAGGAACATAAACGAGAATTGCTGGTGGAGTCATGCGCTCATTACCAGGACAGAAGGGACACGTAACCGCCTTTTTTTCCTCTGGTTCTTTCACAAAGTCAGTTGGTCTGCGCTTCCTCTCTACTGCAATGACAGCCCATCGATTCAGTAAATAGTCCTTTCGCAACTCATTTGTTGGCATAACTTTTCTTCCAACACCCAACAAGTCACGAAAAGGATATTATTATGATTTTTGGGACTCCAGAAGTTTTGAGTAAAGCTCAACCGTTTTCTTAGCAATCACGTCCCAACTAAACCTTTCAAGAACAATTTTTCTGCCGTTCTTGCCAAGCCACTCTTTTCGTTGAGGGTCCTGCACCGCATTGACAAGCCCCCAGGCAATGTCCGCTGGGTCCTCTGGATTAACATGAAAACCACATTGGTCTTGACCGTTAGGAACTACGCTTTCTCTCATCCCGCTGACACCTGCAGCTCCAACCACCACTGGTTTTTCCATGCTCATTGCTTCTAACGCAACGATTCCAAAGGGTTCATATAGGCTTGGGAAAGCAGCTACATCACACGCTGCGTAATGGGCTATTCGCTCTTCTTCGGGTATGAATTCGAAACGAAATTTTACAACATCTTGAAGCTTTAGAGTTTGAACTAATCTTTCCAAATATTCTCGCATCTCTCCAAGCCCCACAATAACCAGTTTAAGGTTCGGAATCGTTTTCAAGACTATAGGCATTGCTCTGATTAATCTGTCTACCCCCTTAACCCAAACGAGTCTGCCAATGAAAAGCGCCATCAAATCATTATCTCCAATGCCGTAGCGTTGTCTTATTTCCCTCACCTTTTCATCACTCACCTGCTCTCGAGAATACTTCTTCGGGTCCACTCCGTTATGGCACACTTGAATCTTCTCTTTTGGAAAGCCAAGTTCTATTAGTTCGCCTTTCATAGCCTCAGAAACCGTGATAACCATATCCGCCATCATTCCGCCACGATGTTCAATGTTGCTTACCACATCAGACCCATTACCTAACGTTCGTCCCTTTTCCGTGGAGTGAACATGAAAAACGAGAGGTATGCCTAGCTCTCTTTTAATCGCAATGCCTGAGATCACAGAGAGCCAGTCGTGGGCTACAATTACATCATATCTGAATTCGTCTCTTCTAACCAGCTCGTTAACTATTTTTGAGGCGCTCAGATAGTTGTAAACTAAGATTTGGGAGAAAAGGTGAATGCCCCTCCCCCACTTTTTGATGTCTTCCGCGATGACGTCTGGCAGAGAATCGGACACGTCAATGTGGAGGGGGCGATGGATTTCTATTCCCCGCCACAATTCCCTTGTTGGAAGAGTCCCTTTATCATCGTTCATGGTGAAAACGGAAACGTCGTGATCAAGCAGAACGAACTTTCTTGTGATTTCAGCGGCGTATGTGCCTAAGCCTCCAACAATCTTGGGAGGATACTCGTAAACCAGAACTGCCATCCTCATCCTAACCTACTCCTGAAAGACACCATATTTTTTACACACGGCGAATAATAGTACACTAACTATTAAGTTCTTATATACAAAACTTTTCTTCCAAATTTTGGAATATACATATGTCTGAAAAGACTTTTTAATCTTTAACGCATAATTGTTATGAAGGGAACATTATGAGTGGAGATCGCATTAGAAAGCAAATTTTAGAAATGTTATTAGAAACTGAAAAACCGTTAAAATCATGGGAAATAGCAGAAAAAATGGGAATAAGCGTTCCTTCATCAACAATGCATCTGCTTAGACTTATAAAAGCTGGATACGTTTCCACCCCTCAAAGAGGTTACTACACAATTACAATTCGTGGCAAAGAAAAGCTAGGCAAAGGAAAAATCGATAGGAAACAAGCCTCTCACATTCTACGTTCTGTGCCTCCAGAAAAAGCTTTCCACTTTTACAGAGACATTGGTCAATACCTACAAGTCTTCGCAAACAGCCTAAAAGATTTTTGCGGAAAAATCCAAACAATTGACATAAAATCTGTTGAATTTCATATGCCCCGCGGAGACTTTGAACGTTGGTTTGACAGTTTAGGAGACGCAGAATTAGGCAAAAAAATTAGTCACATTAGAAGCATGGGTTTGTCTGGAGAAGACCTTCGGAAAACTGTTTATGAGACTGTTAAATCTCGTTTAGAAGAATTGAAAAGACTATTCTAGCAACACACACTGCTTCAGCGACGCAAATGCTTCTGAATAGCAACGGTTAAACTAAGCTGGCTTAAACTTGTCCCTCAACTTCTCCAAAAGCTGAGGTAAAGTAGTGTACTCCATAATCTCTGCGCTTAGTCTGGCAGGCTCAAACTCACCCATTCGTCGAAGAACAGCAGCGTATTCAATAGCCTCCCGACGAGCCATATCAAAGGCTGGATCATCAAACAGATCGCTTATCAAAGGAACACCATCATCATCACTAGCGATCTTGCCGTTTGCAACCTGAAAACCAAGCGCCACAAGTCTTGGCGGTCCATCAAAAACGGTGCATCTGCTATCTTTTAACCCCACAGGCATCAATGGTCCCCAGTGGCTACCACGCATCCATCCTTCCACAAAATAGCTGTGCATGAAAGGCGCAAGGATTTCTCCAATTGCAGGTAAGCCATATTGAGCCCTTACAATCGAGACGGGATCATCCTTTCCTATGTATCTACCAGCTATTAATGAAAGCCTTGTTGTGCTCGTTGTTGCACATATAAGGTCGTCCCGCGCTCGCCACACCCGTGAAACAACGTTACGTCCCGGCGTTCCTATCAACGCAATAAGTTCATACATTTCTTCAGGACATTTTAAAACAATTTTCCTATTTTCAACAGTATCAAGAACTTCAAATTTAAAACCTCCCGACATATTTGGATCGATAATGAGCCCTGCAGTGTTGGCTGGATCTGCGAATATGCGGAACATAGGATAGTTGAAAGCCCCTGGCTCAGTTTTGTCAGCAGCAAAGACAACGATAGGATCAGAACGACGCTCCTCTATTTCCATCTCAGCTACTCCTGGACCCATCCCTCGAACGTTTCCGCTAAAAGCTTGCTTCAAAAGGTCTTGTCCTGCACCATACAGCTTAAGACTTGAAGCTTTTTTCGCTGCCTCTTTAAAGGCGTCCCATGCTAGCTTGTGTATCTCTTGATTGCCTTCTCCTTTGGTGTGGACCATGAGGAGTTCAAGATCATCTCCAGCGTGAAACACGTAATAGCTGTTGATTAGCCCGTTTTTCTGAGCTTCTTTCAAGCGTTTTTCACCTATGTCTAGTAATGGTTTGGGTACCGTGTGATGTCCCGCTAGGGAACCTACATCCGCTTTGATTACTGATATAGTTGTTTTTCCCGGCATTCTGCGCACCTTTATTTTCTATGATTTCCGATGTAGTGTTCTAACATTCTTCTTAAAAGATTTCCTAAAGAATATGAAGTAGATGGAGAAAAAAGAGGCGAATACAACATTGAGAACTCATTGAACAATCATATGAAAATATTAGAAAGCCTACTAATCTTTCTGTAGATTCCACACTTCAATGTTATCTTTATTTTCTTTCAAAAACGCATCAAGGGTAGATCGGTCAGGAGCAGATTGAGCCCCCTCTTGCGTGCATTTTAATGAACCGCATGCAGCGCCATACACAACTGCATCCTCTAAACTTTTTCCTCGAAGTATGGCAACGAGGAAGCCGGAATCGAAAGCATCACCTGCACCAATAGTGTCTTTCACTGTCACCTTGAATGACGAAACTAGGAAATCACCGTTCGTTGAGAGGGCTATGACGTTTTCTTTGCCACCCTTAATCAGGTATGTTTTGTCTTCTCCAATCTTTTTTCTTAACCGTTTAGC